>NZ_JABZFS010000003.1:0-1931 GCF_014237355.1 Desulfosporosinus sp. | reverse complement strand
AACGCCTCTGCGTACGCCTTTGCTTGCGCTTCGGCCTGCTCTCTCGCCTCCGCCAACGCCTCCGCATCCGCTTTCGCTTGTGCTTCCGCCTGCGCTCTCACCTCCGCCAGCGCCTCCGCTTGTGCTTCTGCCTGATGTAAATCGGTAGCATCATTTGGAGAAGCAGAATCGGTAACAGACTCCATCCTTTCAGAAAGAGTGACTTTCGATATTCCCTCTTGTATCATTCTGTTCATAATAGTATGGAATTCAGGAAAATTATTAACAACACGCGAGTCAGGAAGCTGTTGTTCAATAAGTTGTTTAACACCATCTGCTAAGACGTCTGAGGAGAGAGTTGGGATTTCTTCTAATACAGATGTAAGTTTCATGACAATTTGACAACCCTTTTGAAATTCTTCATCTGAATCAACCCCCGTTAAAATGCAGATCGTGAAGATTCTTTCAATAATCTGATTAACCCATTCTCTAATTCGGGGATCATTATGAAAATAAGTCTCCAAGTTATCCACCTCCTGTTAATACCTTGTAAATAACCTATGCTTGTCAATTCGCAATGATTACACTATAAAAGACCAAAAGTATTGACTTCGAATGTAATACACGAAGGCAATACTGATTCATAACATTAATAACCACCTGCTTAGCAGGCGGTTAGAGACTTAATTGGCTATCATTCATAATTTGACTTAAAATCCTTTTTTAATTAATAGTTTTCGTAATTTATACTTTAAAGCAGAAATATTAAACTCAAATGACGTCACCAAGAAAAAAAGCATACAACTCAAACTGGTTCTACACTGATCCAAATCTTCATTATTTCCGTAAGTATTAGTCTGTCGACTTTTAATTTATATTCCTTATCATCGATCTTAAAAATTCTTTTATCTACTACTTCAATAATTAGATCAGGATCTATTTTCTTAACTTCTTTACCCAATAATGTAGCATATTTATCTTTAATATTCTTTTCAACTTGAATCTTATCAATTTCATCTCCATCAAAAGCTAAAACTACTTCGATACCTTTAATTATAAGACTCCAAGTGTTAATATTCTTTTCAAACTTCTCCAGTACGATATTTTTATCTTGAATAGTTTGCTCAAGATAAGCAACTTTTTTATATAATTGGTCCATTCTATAACTTACCATAACACTAAAACCAGCGATTCCAATGATTATTCCAATGATTATTCCAGAAACGAAACAAACTTTTAAGCCTTTTTTATATTGTTGGCTCATTCGCTGCACCTTTGGATTAGCTTAATAGCATTATATCCTGTATTGGCTCCCAATAAAGCAGCTAAAACATAAATCGCCTGTTTTACTATAGATTTAAATTCACCTTCAAATAAGCCTTTCTCTATGGCAGCAAAAGAATCAAATGTGCCACCAAGTGTTACCGCCACGGCCCATATCTTGATAGAACTTGCTATATCGAGCATTGCTCTAAGCGGAGGGTCGTTGGTTATGACGGCGCCAACCCCGCTAAAAATACTTGCTCCAACTACAACCCCAAAAGATATCAAGAAATTGTTAACTATACTATTAAAAATAGCCGACAACACTATCACCATTACAAGCACCTCTTTAAATTAGTATGATGCCTGTCTAGCCTTTATGAAATCTCGCCTAAGTTAAAATCCAGAACGCACTATATTTTTAAACGTTCTGGATGGAAACTTAATAATGATTTAAATTTAACCCTTTTTACGATACCCGATGCCGATAAAATTCTCAGACCATGTCCATGATTCTTCTTTTATGAAACCCGTGGAAAGTGCCCAATCGTCCAATTGTTGTATTGACAATCGGTGTTCGAGAGGCGGACCTATTTGCGTAGAAACCTTAGCCCACTCGATTACTACTAATCTACCATCCGATTGAAGAATCCTATTTAGTTCACGGAAGAATTCAATGGGTTGATCTA
>NZ_JABZFS010000002.1:0-97736 GCF_014237355.1 Desulfosporosinus sp. | reverse complement strand
GTCAAATTGGGATTGTAATGCAAGAGCCATACCTTTTTAATGATACTATTGAAGAAAATTTAAGATACGGCAAAAAGGATGCCACTCTGAAAGAGATGATGGAGGCTTGTAAGGCTGCCTATATTCATGATTTTATTATGACTTTGCCTGATAACTATAAAACAATCGTCGGTAATAGAGGTATTAAGTTATCAGGTGGAGAAAAGCAACGGGTATCTGTTGCTCGAGTTATCTTGAAGGACCCAAGAATAGTTATTCTTGATGAAGCGACATCCTCTTTAGATTCCGTATCAGAAAGGTATATTCAAAAGGCAATGGTACCGTTGTTAAAGAATAGAACAAGTTTTGTAATTGCTCATAGATTATCGACTGTTCTAGCGGCGGACCAGATTTTTGTTATTGAAAATGGAACTATCGCGGAATCTGGGAATCATAAGGAACTGCTAAAACAAGATGGTCTGTATCGTCAAATCTATAATATTCAGTTTGGAGGGGAAACTTCTTCGGAGGAAGCTCTGTCCATCCAAAGTTGAGTTCTTGTCAAAATTTGTTTGTAAGCGAAGGTGGAAAAAGAGAAATGAAGAATCAGAGATTTAAAATGGAATTTGAAGTGCATTATCATGAAATAAATCGCTATGAGAAGGCTACCCCTCTGACGATACTTCACTATTTAGAGGATGCTGCAATTTCCCATTCTGAAGCAGTCGGACAGGGAATTGAACAATTAAAGGCTCAAAAGCACGCCTGGGTTTTGAATCAGTGGCAGCTTCAAATGGACAGCTACCCAGCATTAGGAGAAAAGGTTATAATCGTAACTTGGTCTGCTGGGTTTGAGCGCTTTTACGGAAAGAGGGATTTCTTAATCACTGACAAGAATCAAAGAATCATCGGTAGAGCTGCCTCTTTGTGGATTTTTTATAATACGGAAAGTAAGCGTCCTTCAAGGATTCCCGCGGAATTTCTTGATGCCTATGGATTCGACTCCAGGAGAGCTCTCGAACAGCCTATTGGTGAAGTTGAGATAGGTACAAGTGAGCAAGAAGGAGCAGAGGAACAGATATTTAACGTTAGACGAAGTGATATTGATACCAATGGACATGTCAATAATGCCAACTATCTTCAGTGGATGTTAGAAGTCGTACCAGAGGACATCTATCAGAAATATCATCTTGCTGCTCTGGAAATCACTTATAAAAAAGCAATAACCTACGGGTCAAGCATCCGCTCAAAGTGCATTAGTAGTGGTCTAGGAGTAAAGACAATAGGATGTAGACATGTTATACTCTGGGAAGATGCTGAAGGTCAGGAGCTAGCTTCAGCCAAAACAATTTGGGAACTAAAAGGGGTTAGCGATTGCTAACCCTATTGTTCATGTGGAGGAGTAGTCATTTTTTAGTTAACCCATGGTCGAAGAAGTCGACTAGCAAGTTTAAGGGGATTAAGCCTCTCATGATTCAAAACCTTTTGAACAATGTTATGATGGACAAGAGATACTATACTGTCTAAATGAGAATTATTGAGTCGTTCAAGTGTTCTTCGCAGCACTAAGGAGTTTCTATAGCTTTCTCTGAAGGGTCGAGTAAGGTCGGAATAGTGACCTAGTCCACAAAGATCCTGGGCTGCATAAATACCCGTCATAATGGATTCAAACTGACCAAATCCGAAGCCGGGCATTACAGCCCCAAAGCAATTACCGACAAAGAACGTATTACCGATTCGAGGGTGTTCGCACAATCCAATAATATAGCGAGTAATTTCAAAGCGATCAGTAATATGCAAAGGTTGATTGAAGTCCCTACAGACTAATGTGTAGAAATTTTCCCATAGTTTTTCCAAGTCGAACTCCCGATTTGCGGGATAGTCAGGATAAGCGAGTGTAATGCACGCTTCCTTTTCGGAATAGGGAAGAAGGAAGGCGTATCCCTGAGGGGCAATGTCATAGTTTAACCAAATGCCAACCTTATGTCGGTCAAAATCTCCTTCGACTGTTGCACCTTTTAGCGTTACTGTGAGATCGGTCTGGAAATCTTGGATTTTAGAGGTGTAGGCTGCGTCGCCAGTCGCAAGTACAATATGTGTATAATCCTGTAGTAATTGTTCATAAGAATGTTCGGAGTTAAACCTAATGGGAGTCTTAACCTGATTGAAAAGTTGATTTTCGAAGGATTCGGAATCTCTCCCTCTAAGGTTAATAAACCCCAGCTGCCCGCTTAATACTGATTGTTCCTTTTCGGAAAAGAATAGGATATGACGCATGGGGCTAAGTGCTTGTAGGTAAATCCCATGGTTTTCTGAAAGATACGCAATGGGATCGTTGACCGGTCTTGTCAAAGCGGCTATTAAAGCTTCTCCATTAACAAAACGGTCTCCAACCTGACTTCTTTTTTCAAAAATGGTAAAAGGTACTCCGTGTTTTTCTAGAGTTATTGCACAGGCTAAACCGGATAAACCGGCGCCCATAATAGCTATTTTCATGGTGTTTCCTACTTTCTTGCGAGCGAGGTTAGGAATAGTGGGTCATCTCTAAAGTAGTATTCCCTTCAACAAATGGGTTATGAATGTTTAATCTTTATAAATTCTAGTTAGAGTTCAAATAAGTTATAGAAAGAGGCTAAAACATGCGAAGAAGTGATAAGGAAATTACAGATCAAAATTTACTGGATGAGATCATGATGAAAGCACAGGTTTGTCGATTAGCCGTATCCTATAAAGATATGCCTTATATAATTCCTATGAATTTTGGTTATAAAGAAGGAGTGTTGTATTTTCATTCTGCTCACGAGGGACTAAAACTTTTGATTCTTCGAGAAAACACTCAGGCTTGCTTTGAGGTAGATATTGATACCCAACTAGTACCTCATGAGCAGGGATGTAATTGGACAATGCGGTATCAGAGTGTGGTTGGTTTCGGCGAGGTTGAATTTATCGAGGACCTAGTGGGCAAGCGAGAGGGAATGAAAATCATCATGCAACACTATGCAAATGATATAATGCTGCCTTCAGACGCCTCATTAGCAGCGGTCACTCTCTTCAAGTTAAAGGTTAATACCATGACTGGTAAACAATCAGGCCTTTAAGCAAACTTAATAACCTGAGTTATTTATTCCTATTTCACTGAAGCTGTTAGAGCTTGTTACAAAGTTCTAAAATTTGCAATGTTATCCTGAAGGAGGAACGACTGAAGGATCCAGATCCCTCGCTTGCGCTCAGGATGACGATTGCTCTTTTGCTTTTGTAACATACACTGCTAGGCATAATCCATATAATATTCGCATAAGAAGGAATAAGTAAGATATTTGTCGAAGATAATCGTGATTCAAGGTTGTTTTAGTGTAAAATATGTAAGTCAGTTCCATGGACATGGCCGCAATCTAATTTGAAAAGTGGTGTAAAATGTCAACAAATAAAATCATGGAATTAAATCAACGAGTTGCTTTTCTGGAAGGGGCTTTAGCGGATGCTAGAGAAGATAATGAAATCTGGAAACGGATTTTCCTTGAGAATAGTTGGGGTATGGTCGTTGCCGATGCCATGAGCGGTGAATTGCTTAAAGTTAATCCCCGCTACGCTGAAATGCACGGATATAGTCCTGCTGAGTTAATAGGAAAGTCAATGTATGACGTCCTTTGTGCTCCGGGGCATCAGAAAGACCTTCTGGAAATGGGGCCTAAGATTTATAATGACCGCTATGAATATAATTCCATCCATGTCAGGAAAGATGGAACTTGTTTTCCAGTCCGTATTAATAACCATGAAATAACGGTTAATCAACGAAGATTGCGAATTGTCTCTATCTGGGATATTACTGAAAGTGAGCTTAAAGAAAAGGAATTAAGTCAGTATCGTGAAAGTTTGGAGCAATTAGTCAATTTCCGAACAGATGAGTTAGAAAAAACTAATGAACAACTTCGAAGTGAAATCCGGCAAAAAGAAGCTGCCGAAAATGAATTAGCTAAAGCAAATCAAGAGATGATTAATACCCTGGAAAGTATCGGAGACAGCTTTGAAGCTGTAAATCGTCAATGGATCATAACGTATATCAATAAGGCTATGATTAAAGCCCGGGAGGCTAATGGGCTAGATGGAAATATTGTAGGATCTGATTTTTGGGAAACTCATGAACCGGGGAGCCCAGCGATTAACGACGCCTGTCTTAAAGTTATGAATGACGGGATTCCAATGCGGTTCGAAACCTATTCACAGTCCTTAGCGCAATGGGTTGAAGCCAGCATTTATCCAACAGAAAACGGAATTTCGATTTTTCTCCGCAACATTGAGGAAAGAAGAAAAATTGAAAAGTCAGTAGAGGAAGAACATCATCGTCTCTATTCCTTATTTAATAGCTTTCCTGGTCTAATATACCTTCAAGAAGAGAATCATAAAATTCGATTTGCAAACAATAGTTTTCGGGCAAAGTTTGGTCCCTGTATAGATCAACCCTGCTTTGAAGTCATAGCAAAGTTACCATTTCCTTGTCCTGATTGTATGTCTGCCATGGTTCTGAGAAGCCATTCTGCTGTATGGAAAGAGATGGTTTTTGAGGATCGCATTTATGAGGTATATTCTCAGCCCTTTAAAGATGCTGATGGATCTAGGTTGGTATTCAAGGTGCTTATTGATATTACCGACAGAAGGAGAGCCGACCGCGAATTGGCTCGTTTAGAAAGACTAAATATGTTAGGAGAAATGGCAGCGAGTATTGCTCACGAGGTAAGGAATCCGCTGACAACCGTTCGCGGTTTTCTACAACTGCTACAATCTAAAGGGGAAACCTTAGATTATCATGAGTTTTATCAATTGATGACAGATGAACTAGACAGGGCAAATTTGATACTGTCAGATTTTTTGAGTTTAGCCAGAGAGAAATCAATGGACTTTAATCAAATTAATATTAGTCAAATAGTTAAGGCTCTGTCTCCTCTTTTGACGGCGGATGCAATTAATCAAGAAAAGAAGATTGTCCTTGAACTTGAAGAAGTCCCTGACATTTTAGGAAGTGGAAACGAGCTTCGACAGTTGATTCTGAACTTAGCAAGGAATGGGCTTGAAGCGATGCAATCAGGTTCAACCTTAACTATTCGAACAACTATATGTGAAAATAATATTATACTCATAGTCTGTGATCAAGGTGGAGGGGTTGATCCTGATATTCTAGATCAATTAGGTACACCGTTTCTAACAACCAAAGAGCGAGGGACCGGATTAGGGATCGCAATATGCCAAAGGATTGCTATACGCCATAAAGCTTTGATAAATTTTGAATCAGATCATAAAGGGACAACGGTAACCGTAAAGTTTCCTTTCTAGGGAAGGATTATCTTACTCGGCCTAAACGGACTAATCATCTATATAGCTGAATAGTACTCTAGGTAATAACAGCCTTATTCAATAATAATTTCTACGATCTTATAAGATTAATTAATATACAAAAGCCACCCCGTGGGGTGGCTTTACTGATGGTTCATATGGTTTTAGAAGGCTGGGACAATCGAACCCTGATATTTGTCTTCTATGAACTTCTTAACATCTGGGGAAGTTAAAGCTTTGGAAAGCTTTTGTAAAGCAGGATCGTTTTTGCGACTGTCTTTGACTACCAAAATATTAGCATAAGGAGAGTCTTTATCTTCCATGATAATGGCATCGCTCATAGGGTTAAGTCCGCCTTCAATGGCGAAATTTGTATTGATTACTGCTGCATTGACCTTGGGATCTTCCAGTACTCTAGGAAGCTGAGGAGCATCCAGTGGAGTTACTTTAAGCTGCTTGGGATTGTCCTGGATATCATTTACTGTTCCTTTAATCCCAACTCCATCTTTAAGTTTAAGGATTCCAGCTTTAGCTAGAAGGGCCAAGGCGCGTCCGGCGTTTGAGGGATCATTGGGAATAGCAATGGTATCTCCATTTTTAAGGTCATCTAGTTTAGTGATTTTCTTGGAGTAGATCCCCATTGGTTCGATGTGAACATTTGCAATGGAAACATTCTTGAGGGAATGGTCTTGGTTGAATGAATCTAGGTACGGCGTATGTTGGAAGAAATTAGCGTCAATATCATCAGTATCTAAGTCTAAGTTCGGTCGGACATAATCAGTGTAGTTCACAATTTGGAGGTCAATGCCTTCTTTGAGTAGAGCTGGTTTAATGTGTTCGAGGATTTCTGCATGAGGTATTGGGGTTGCACCAACTTTGAGTACGGTGTTAGTTGAGGGTGTGTCAGATCCGGTTTTTGGTGCTTCGGTAGTACTGCCACAGCCGGAGAGCACGAGGGAAAGAGAGACCAATACAGCGAGTAATAGGGTAAAATAGCGGTGGTTTTTGATTCTTGACATGATTTTCTTCCTCCTATTTGTTTACTTTTGGTGTGCTGCTAATAAAGTGTGGAAAGAGTGAGGTTCATAGCCAAAGATTAATGTGTAAGCTTGCGTGCCAGCGCGGTTCCAAGGGACTGTATTATTTGAACAATCACGACTAGAATGACGACGGTGATGACCATAATATCGGTCCGGAAACGGTTATAACCATATTGAATGGCCAAGTCTCCTAACCCACCTCCGCCAACGGTACCGGCCATAGCAGTGTAGCCGATGACGCTGATTGTCGTGATGGCAACGCCTAGAATAAGAGAGGCCTTTGCCTCTGGAAGAAGGACTTTTTGGATAATCTGTTGGGGGGATGCCCCCATGGATAAAGCAGCTTCGATAACACCGTAGGGTACTTCTTTGAGGGAGCTTTCAACCACTCGAGCGACGAAAGGGGCAGCTGAGATGACGAGTGGGACAATAGCAGCGGTTGTACCAATGGATGTACCAATAATTGAGCGAGTGAATGGGATTAAGGCTACCAAAAGGATAATAAACGGAGCGGAACGCAAGATGTTGATGACGGTTCCTAAAGTTCTTTCAACCCAAGGGTTAGGCATGATATGCCCAGGTGAGGTGACGACCAAAATGATACCTAACGGGAGTCCTATGAGGTAGGCGAGCAGCGTTGAAACGACTACCATGTAGAGAGTTTCGCCGGTTGCAGGCAGAATAAGCTGGAAAAGTGAGGCGATATCAAAGCTCACGGTGAATCACCTCCACATTTAATTTGCGAGCTGCCAAATAGCGATGAGCCTCTTTGAGTTGGTCGGAGTTTCCTAGGAGTTCTATAGTAAGTGTACCAAACAAGGTGGATCTTAAGTGGTCAATACTTCCATAGAGAATATTAGCTCGGACATCGCAATTACGCAGTAAGTCCGTGATGATTGGATCCGAGGCTCGAGAACCGAGGAATTGAATGCGAACAATTTCTGAGTCTTTGTGGGTTGCAAGCTCTTTAAGAAGGTCGGCAGGGAGTTCGTTTGGAAAAACCGTTGAGATAAACTGTTTTGCGATATCTGACTGAGGTTTAATAAATACAGACTCGACGGGACCGTTTTCAACGATGCGGGCTTCGTGAATAACCGCAACATCCGTGCAGATCTCTTTGACGACTTTCATTTCATGGGTAATCATTACAATTGTTAAGCCAAGTTTTTGATTAATATCACGCAGGAGGTTTAGAATAGAAAGGGTGGTCTGGGGATCTAAGGCAGATGTGGCTTCATCGCATAAGAGGACTTGCGGTTTAGTGGCAAGGGCTCGAGCAATGCCGACCCGCTGTTTTTGCCCCCCGCTCAACTGAGCTGGGTAAACATCCGTTTTGTCTTCGAGACCCACTAGATGGAGTAATTCTTTGACACGTATCGAGATTTCCTTCTTAGAAACTCCAGCTATTTCTAAAGGAAAGGCAATATTCTCTGCTACGGTTCTTGATTGAAGGAGGTAGAAATGCTGGAATATCATTCCGATATTCTGCCGGGCTTGCCGGAGTTCCTTGCTAGAAAGTAGGGGCAGGTCTTGACCGGCAACGATGACGTGTCCGCTCGTTGGTTTCTCAAGTAGATTTAAGCAGCGAACCAGTGTGCTTTTTCCAGCACCGCTTAATCCGATAATCCCGTAAATGGACCCTGGCGATATGTTCAAGGATACATTATCAAGGGCGATGACGTCGCCTTGGCGAGAGGAGTATTTCTTTACTAATTTTTTAATTTGAATCAAAGGTTATTGCTCCTTTGTTTTAAATTCGGGAACACTTTGTCGGCAATTATACACAACAAAACTCCGCGAAGAAAACCCGCGGAGTGCCATTCGGTTTTCCTCTTATCTCCCAGATTTCTCTGCAGGAGTTAGCACCGTGCAAAATGCCGGTTGCCGGGTTTCATCGGGCCAGTCCCTCCACCTACTCTGAATAAGAGTCTACTATTAGGTTTTATTGTATCAAAATGCTACTAAAAGCTGTCTATATTTTAGCATATGGGATATAGGATTTGCAAGCGTTAAAATATTGACTCAACGCATAAAAAAGCTTGACAATAACACAACGCTTTAATAGATTAAAGTAAGACAGTGATCTTGTTTGGTGTAGGAGGGAATGCTATGTCAAGTGATGAACGATTAAGGAACCCTTTAACGGATGCCCTAGCTGAAGCAGTTTTATTGCTTAAGAGCAAAGAAGAGTGTTATCGGTTCTTTGAAGATATTGCGACGGTTGCTGAAATCAAGGCTTTGGCGCAGCGCCTTGAGGTTGCTAAGATGCTGCAGAGAAATGAGACCTATACAGCAATTACGGAAAGGACAGGAGTAAGTACTGCAACCATCAGTCGGGTAAAACGTTGTTTAAATTTCGGGGCAGATGGCTACCAACTGATTTTGCGGCGTTTGAAAGAACAAAATGAAAAGCACGAAAGCTATGAAGGAGAATTATGATGCTAAGAACTAATCTAGGGTTACGTATACCAAAAGGAATGCGGGATCTACTTCCTGAGGAAATTGCAGTGCAAGAGGGTCTGGAGAAGAAAATTCTGGCGCTCTTTCGACAATGGTCTTATGAAAAAGTATTAACTCCAACCTTGGAGTATTCTGCTTGTGTTCAGCCGGATATTGAACAAGATGATTTGTTATACAAGTTCTTTGATAGGGAAGGACGAATATTAACCCTCCGCCCGGAACTGACCATTCCCATTGCCCGCCTAGTTAGCACACGTATGAGGGGGGGAGAATTTCCGCTGCGCTTGTGTTATGGGGCAGATGTATATCGTAACACTACAGTTAGGCATAGAGAGTTCCGTCAAGTGGGTGTGGAACTTGTTGGTTCTGACCAAGAACTCGCTGATGCGGAAGTGATTGCTCTTGCGGTGGAAGCTATTGCGGGTTTAGGCCTAGAGAATTACCAGTTTAACCTTGGTCATATGGGAATCTTTTCGGGGCTCATGCTTGAAGCTGGGGTAAATGAGGGGATACAGGCCAAGCTGGAAGAAGTATTAGCTCGTAAGGATATGGTGGGTGTGGAAAGCTGTGTTAGACAAAGTGGGCTGCCAGAACGGGTTCAGGAACTATTACTGCGGTTGCCTCATTTTCACGGAGGAGAGGAAATTCTCGATGAAGTTCTAGGCTGGAGTGAGCAACCTGCAATTCGAGAAGCAGTTGAAAGGTTAAGAAAAATTTATCAGTATTTAGAGGATTTCGGAGTTCGAGAGAAGGTTTCCTTAGATTTAGGAATACTTCGCGGCTTTTCATATTATACTGGAGCGGTTTTTGAAGGGTATGTTCCAGGAATGGGTTTTCCCATTGTTGAGGGCGGACGGTATGACGCTTTATATGCTGACTTTGGAATTCCACAACCTGCAACTGGGTTTGCAATACACTTAGGGAATTTGTTAGAACAATTTCCACTTCCGGCAGTACAGGGAGCCGATGTACTGGTATATGGATCAGATGCTAAGCAGGTGATTCGTCAAAGCCAAGCTTTAAGGGCCCAGGGAAAACGCATAGAGATGGCCCTCGGAACTTTAGGAAATGATGAGGCACAGAAAATAGCGATGAATAAGAATATTGCGCAGGTCTTATGCATCGATTAAGGGCTATTCATGAATTTCTTACAGACAGAGGACAGTTTGGTTAAGACAGGTTTAATACACATTTATATTAGAATATTATATAATTACCTAGTAGGACTACATCTAGATTAAGGGGTGTAATAATTGAGTAAACTTGCGGTACTCACGGGCGGGGGAGACTGCCCGGGGCTTAATGCGGTGATTCGGGCAATTGCTAAGAGTGCACACGGATATGGGATTGAAGTGCTCGGCATTAGGGACGGTTTCCGTGGAGCGGTAGAAGGAGATTTTGTGCCTCTGTCTCTGCAGAATGTCTCGGGTATTTTACCACGTGGAGGTACGATTCTAGGAACTACGAATCGAGATAACCCTTTTGCCTATCAAACGAAAGTGAAAGGGATTATTCAACCTGTCGACCGTTCAGAGGACGTGATTCGTAATTTACAAGGTCATGGAGTGGACGCATTACTAGCGATTGGCGGAGACGGAAGTTTGAAGATTGCTCTTGAGTTTGCCAATAAAGGCCTTAAAGTCATCGGTATACCCAAGACCATTGACAATGATCTAATGGCCACAGATCAGACCTTTGGCTTTCAAACCGCGGTGGATACAGCTCAAGAAGCCTTAGACCGTTTACATACCACCGCTGAATCACATCACCGGGTTATGGTTCTTGAAGTTATGGGGCGATATGCCGGGTGGATTGCTTTGTACGCTGGGGTTGCAGGAGGAGCAGATGTTATTCTGATTCCTGAAATCCCCTACAATCTAAATCGAGTTGCATTATGCATTCAACGTCGGGCAAAACAAGGCAAGAAATTTAGCATTATTGTCGTAGCAGAAGGTGCAAAGCCTCTGGGTGGTGAAATGGTCGTGGAACGTATGATGGAGGGACGAGTCGACCCAGTTAAACTAGGAGGAATTGGTGCCAAAATAAGTAAAGATCTCGAAGAACACTATGGTATGGAAACCCGCGTGACAGTGCTCGGGCATCTTCAACGTGGTGGTTCCCCGAATGCCTATGATCGAGTGCTTTCTACGCGCTATGGGTCAGCGGCGGTGGATGCTGCACTGGAAGGGGAATTTGGGGTCATGGTCGCACTACAGGGTAGAGAGATTGTCCGAGTTCCTCTTCGTGAAGCCGTTGACCAAATTAAACTTGTACCCCTAAATGATCCATTGTTATTATCGGCGCGTACTCTTGGGATGGAGATGGGGGATTAAAAAGGATAGGAGGGAGAGCAATGGAAGATAAGTTATCTCTTGCTGAGTTTGAGAGGTTCCTGGATGAGACTTGCGACTCTTTACGAGGAGATCGGGATGGTGAAGAATTTAAAGAGTATGTTATTGCCATTGTTTTTCTAAAACGTTTGAACGACCGATTTAATTTAGAGCGTGAGTTCAGGTATAATAAACTTAAAGCCCAGGGCTTATCTCAACCTGAAATTGAAAAAGAGTTAGAAAAAAGGGAATCCTATCGTTTGTTTGTACCAAGGATAGCGCGTTGGGATGTAGTAATACATGTAAAACAAGGCCTAGCTGATTACCTATCAAAGGCTTTTGCAGAGATTGACGATAAAAATCCAAGCTGCCTAGGTCTTTTAAATACCATTGACTTTAATAAGACCACTGAAACCGGTCAAAAGTACGTTACAGATGATGATCTAATTGAGTTAATGAAACGATTTGAGAAATTAGAGCTTTCTGATGATCACTTGGCATTTTAAAGCTGGGTAGTCCTTTGTATTTTAATTACACTTCAAAATCTAAAAACGGAGAGATTGTCACGTTGACAAATCTCTCCGTTTTTTATATACGACCTCTATATGCTGAACGGATCCACCACTTAACCCGAATGCGAAGGTTTTGAGTTACCCCACTTTATCATCAGAGGATTTATCATCAGCGTTTTAATTTTAGTTTAGGGGTTGCCAGAGTAAAAGGACGTTGATATAATAAATTAATATATTAGTGCTTTAACTAGGTAAAGCGCTAAACGATATATATAGTTTAGATAAATCGTTTGGGATATTGGAGAGGGGATGCCAAGGTTGGATAAAGACTTTTTGACGATTGCGTTACCTAAGGGAAAATTACTGATTGACTCGATTCAATTGCTGAGTCAAGTGGGAATAGAATGCAGCCATGTCGACGAAGATTCCAGGAAGCTATTTTATGATCTTCCAGACAGTAAAACTAAGATTATTATTTGTAGACCTACGGATATTCCAACGTATGTAGAATATGGAGCCGCGGATCTTGGCTTTGTAGGGAAGGATACCTTACTGGAAGAAAACAAGGATGTAGCTGAATTACTGGACCTTAAATTCGGCTATTGTCGTTTTGTGGTGGCTATGTTGGAGGCGAGTGTTCCACCTAAACTTCCGAGTGGAGAGTACGATTTAAGCGGGCTGAACCATCAAAGGGTAGCTACGAAGTTTCCCCGGGTTACAGAGAGCTTTTTTAGTGGTATAGGAATGCAGGTTACTCCCATCAAACTCCACGGAAACATGGAGCTAGCGCCATGTGTCGATTTGGCAGAAATGATTGTCGATATTGTTTCCACGGGAAAAACCCTCAGAGAAAACCATTTGGTCGAGGTGGCTCCGATTCTTGAAGCTACGACTCGCTTGATTGCTAATCGTGTGGCTTACCGCCTGAAATATGAGCGAATTAGAGATTTAGTTGAACGGTTACGTGGGCATTTACAAGAGGAGATCTCGGCGAAATAGTGGGCCTCGGAAACATTGTATATTGAATGGATAGGCAAAGGATTGGGAGGATATATAGTTATGAAGGTTGAGAATCTAAACGACGTTGATTTGAAACGTCTTACACGTAAATCCTATGGAGACGATGAGCTACTGGAGCAACGTGTTGCTGAAATCATAAAGCGTGTTCGGGAGGATGGAGAAGAAGCAATCTATCAGATGACGGAAGAATTTGATCGTGTAGATTTGCGTCAAAAAGGCTTAAAAGTCACGGAGGAAGAAATACAAGGGGCCTATAAAGTGGTTACTGAGGATTTTTTACGAGCTTTACGGACAGCTAAAGGGAATATTTTACGCTATCATGAAAAGCAAAAACGAAGTTCCTGGTTGGAACCAGATCCAGACGGGAGTATTCTTGGACAATTACTTCTCCCCCTCAAGCGAGTGGGTATTTATGTTCCAGGAGGAACAGCGTCTTATCCTTCGTCGGTTTTAATGAATGCTTTACCGGCAGTTGTAGCTGGGGTTAAAGAAATTGTCATGGTCAGTCCCCCAAGAGCAGATGGTACACTTCTTCCCGAGGTATTAGTTGCGGCTGCTGAAGCAGGGGTGACTGAAGTGTATAAAGTAGGCGGGGCTCAGGGAGTTGCCGCCTTAGCCTATGGGACGGAAACTATCTACCCGGTGGATAAGATAACTGGGCCGGGAAATATCTATGTAACCTTAGCTAAAAAGCAAGTCTTTGGAACAGTCGATATTGATATGCTGGCAGGTCCTAGCGAAATCTTAATTTTAGCGGATGAGAGCGGATCTGCGGAAGAGTTAGCGGCAGATTTACTGTCCCAGGCTGAACATGATCGTTTAGCCTCAGCAATTTTAGTCTCTCCATCTCGAGAACTCCTTGAACAGACCATCGCTGCTGTGGAGCGGCAGCTCCAAGATTTACCTCGTGTCGAAATCGCTCGCGCGTCCTGGGAAACCTATGGGGCCGCCATTCTTGTCCCAGATCTCCAAGCTGGGATGGATTTGGCCAACAAAATTGCACCGGAACATTTTGAACTGGTTGTGAAAGATCCGTATTCTTGGTTAGGGCAAGTCCGAAATGTCGGTGCTGTCTTTTTAGGACGGTATTCTCCAGAACCAGTGGGAGATTACTTTGCGGGGCCGAATCATGTTTTACCAACGGGAGGATCGGCGCGTTTTTATTCTCCCCTTAATGTGGATATGTTCATGAAGAAGGTTAGTGTCATTGGATATTCGGAAGTAGCCCTTAAACGAGATGCTCGGCAAATCGCTTTACTTGCCCGCAGCGAGGGACTAGAAGCCCATGCTCGCGCGGTGGAAGTAAGGTTTAGGAATAAAAAAGATTGAGTTAGAGGTAGAGAAAGCCATTAGGAGGGCAACTTAAGCTGTTGCCCAGAAATGGCATAAAGGAGATGTAATCAATGGAAAGTAATCCAGAACGGTTCGTTCGGCCTGGAGTTCGACAGTTGATTCCTTATGAAACGAAACATATGCCAGAATGCATTAAACTCGATGCCAATGAAAACCCCTTTCCTTGGCCCGTTGGAATGCAGGAAACCCTGTTTAAGGGGAAACCAGCGTTTAACCGTTATCCGGATGGAATGGGTCAGGAGCTTAGGACACGCATTGCTAAGTATACTAAAACCTCTCCGGAAGGAATCCTTATAGGTAATGGATCGGATGAGTTGATCCAACTGATATTACTCACGTTTGGTGGTCTGGGGAAATCTCTTATTATCCACCCGCCGACCTTCGGAATGTATCAAATTTATGCACGTTTAACCGAAACTACCGTCGTGGAAGTTCCATTGTTAAACGGTCTTGACTTAGATACAGAACAGATGTTAAAGGCAGCACAAGCACCTGAGGCACATGTAGTTGTCATTTGTAATCCCAACAATCCCACTGGATCCCAGTTCCCAAGGGATGAAATTCTCCGACTTGTACGAGAAAGCGGTAAAATCGTTGTCGTGGATGAAGCTTACGCAGAATTTTCAGAGGAAACCCTCATTCCTGAAAGTGGTAATTACCCAAACCTTGTGATAATGCGAACGTTTTCTAAGGCTTTCGGAATGGCCGGCCTCCGTTTAGGGTATTTGATTGGACAACCCGAAACCATTTCCTTAATTAACAGAGTACGACCGCCGTTCAATGTTAACTCGTTCAGTCAGAAAGCTGGAATTCTGGCTTTGGATTATCTGGAAGAGTATCAAAATCAAATCGATCAGATTAAGGTAGAGACGCAAAAATTACAATATGCCTTGAAACTACTACCGAAGGTGACGGTCTATCCAACGCGTGCTAATTTTATCCTTTTTAAGCCGGAAGATCCTGACCTATGGGCGTCGGAATTGCTTAAACGTGGCTTCCTCGTACGGAACATGGGAGAACTTCCTATTCTCGGCAAATGCTTACGTATCAGCTCAGGGATGCCACAGGAAAATGAAGAGTTCATTCGAGCAGTTAAGGAGATTAGCACTCGGCAAAGCTAACTATGAAGAGGAATCAGAAAAATTCGAGATGGTATTATGATAATCTGAAACAAAAAAACATTTAGCCTGTGAGATATTTGAGAGGAGAGAACCCATGCGAGAGGCTTGTATTGAACGTAAAACTAAAGAAACAGAAATCCGTGTGCGCTTGAATCTGGATGGAACGGGAGAGGCTCAAGTTAAGACTGGGATTGGTTTCTTTGATCATATGCTGACAGCATTTGCCCGATTTGCTTATCTGGATCTTAGCCTTGAGGCCAGCGGAGATTTAGAGGTGGATGCCCACCACACCATTGAGGATTGTGGAATCGTGATGGGGCAAGCGCTTCGGGAGGCTTTCGGCGATAAAGCGGGGATTGAGCGACTTGGGGAAGCCCAACTTCCTATGGACGAAGCACTGGTTCAAGTGGCCTTAGATCTTTCCAATCGCCCTTATCTTGTCTGGGATGTGGATTGTCCGGACGGTATGGTCGGAGAGTTTCCAGTCGAGATGGCAGAAGAGTTTTTCAGAGCGTTAGCTATGCAGAGTGGGCTCACTCTACATATTAGAAAGCTTTCAGGGAAAAACCGCCATCACATTCTAGAAGCAGCCTTTAAAGGGGTGGGAAGAGCTCTAGGTCTAGCTTTGCGCCAGAATACTCGATATCGCGGAATCCTTTCAACCAAAGGAGTTTTATAGATGATTGGAATTGTAGATTATGGACGGGGAAACTTAAGAAGTGTAGAGAAAGCATTGGAAAAGGTCGGATTTGAAGCAACTATTATGTCGTCTCCAGCGGAGTTAAGCCAAGTGAGGGGACTCATACTCCCGGGAGTTGGAGCGTTTGCCGATGCAATGCAGGCCTTAGAACAAGGGGGGTGGATTGAACCCCTTACCCAATTTGCTCGCTCGGGTCGCCCTTTTCTGGGGATATGTCTGGGGATGCAGATTCTTTTCGAAATAGGAGAAGAACACGGCGAACACTCTGGGCTAGGACTTTTAACAGGGCGGGTGGTAAAATTTCCTCATGGTAAAAAGGTTCCGCATATGGGATGGAATAGTTTGGAACTGGAACAGTCCTCAATTTTAATGGAAGGGATACCAAATCAATCCTACTTTTACTTTGTTCATTCCTATTATGCAGAGCCTGATGAGAAGAAAGATATAGTAGCAACGAGTGACTATGGGATTGTCTTTCCTGCCGTTGTAGGCAAAGACAATGTCTGGGGGGCACAATTTCACCCAGAAAAGTCAAGTCCTTGGGGACTTCAGTTATTAACGAATTTTGGAAAGTGGGTGAATGAGGATGTTGCTCTTTCCAGCAATTGATCTAAAAGAGGGGAAAGCGGTACGCCTTTTGCAGGGGCGGATGGAAGATTCCACGGTTTATGCAGAAGACCCAGTTATAGTTGCTAAGGAATTTGAAAAACAGGGTGCTGAGTATCTACATATGGTTGATCTGAATGGTGCTTTTTCCGGAAAACCTATGAATGATGAGACCATACGGAGAATCGTCGGCAGTGTATCTATGAAAATTCAAGTTGGTGGCGGAATCCGCACGATGGAGCGGATTACTGAACTTTTAGAGTTGGGAGTTGAACGGGTAATTCTGGGAACGATCGCCGTAAAAAACCCTGAATTAGTTGCCGAAGCTGCGCGCCGATACGGGAAACGCGTGATTGTCGGAATTGATGCCAAGGATGGTCTGGTAGCAGTTCAAGGCTGGGCGGAAACGACAGAAATGCGAGCGGTTGAATTAGGAAAGGCTATGAAAGCCGTGGGAATTCAGACCGTGGTATTTACGGATATCTCACGTGATGGGATGCTCCAAGGCCCTAATATTGAGAGCACAGTACAGATGGCTCAAGAAACTGGCCTATCAGTGATTGCCTCAGGAGGGATTTCTACCTTAGATGATCTGCGCAATCTACAAGGTGAGGCGCAAAAAGGAGTTTCTATCGAAGGAGCCATTACGGGAAGAGCGCTCTATAGTGGAGCCTTTACCCTTCAGGATGCATTGGAGGCTGCTCGAGGGAAAACGAGCGGCATTGGGGATGGATATTTAGGACAAGACCAAGAGGTAAAAGAGAGTTAAGGAGGGAATGGTATGTTAAGTAAGCGGATCATTCCCTGTTTAGATGTCCATGATGGGCGTGTGGTTAAGGGAACAAACTTTGTACAGTTACGTGATGCGGGGGATCCAGTGGAACTCGCTGCTCTCTATGACCAAGAAGGCGCTGATGAGCTGATTTTCTTAGATATAACCGCATCCTCGGATAACCGGGAAACCATGGTGGATGTAGTACGTCGCACTGCCGAACAAGTTTTTATTCCCTTCACCATCGGTGGTGGACTGCGGACGATTGAGGATATTCGCCGCATGCTTAGGGCAGGGGCGGACAAAATTGCTTTAAATACGTCAGCGGTTCAGACTCCAAGGCTCATTCAAGAAGGGGCTCATGCTTTCGGTAGCCAGTGTATCGTTGTGGCCATTGATGCCCGAAGCAAGGCGCCGGGTCAATGGGAAGTGTATATCCATGGAGGAAGAACGCCTACGGGCAAGGATGTTTTGGAATGGGCTGCTGAGGCTGAGGCTCTTGGTGCAGGAGAGATTCTCTTAACCTCCATGGACCGTGACGGGACCAAGATTGGGTATGAATTGGAACTGACTCGGGCAGTGAGTCGAGCCGTGACTCTACCTGTCATAGCGAGCGGTGGGGTAGGAACGTTAGAGCATTTAGCGGAAGGGTTAACGCTTGGGGAGGCGGACGCTGTCTTAGCGGCTTCGATCTTTCATTATAAGGAGTACAGTATTGAGGAAGCTAAGCGGTATTTAGCGGAACTAGGAATTTTAGTACGAGGTTCGTAGTTCGATTCGTAATACGAATTTGCACGTCAAAAGCAAGTCGGGGACGGTTCGTGACTTGCATTAACGAATCACGAACCAAGACTTGGATAAGTGATAGGTGATGGTACGTATAGAAAGGTAGAGATACTATGAATGTAAATGAAATACAAGCCTTAGACTTATCGAAGATCCGCTGGGATGCCCACGGGCTTGTTCCTGCAATTGTCCAGGATGTCGAGACGAAGGAAGTTCTGATGCTTGCATATATGAATGAGGAGTCCTTGAGGCGGACTCTGCTTGAAGGAAAGGCTTGTTATTATAGCCGAAGTCGACAATCTCTTTGGCTGAAGGGAGAAACCTCCGGACATTTTCAGGAGATCGTTGATATTAAGTTCGATTGTGATCAGGACGCCTTACTGTTGAGCGTAAAGCAGACCGGCATGGCTTGCCATGAAAACTACTTTTCGTGTTTTCACTATGATCTGACTAGCGAAGGGTTTAAAGGGACCGGGGAACCAGCAGTAAGGCCTGAGCCCACACTGGGTAGAACCCTAGAGCTATTGACTGACGTAATCCACTCTAGGAATTTGGAACGACCTGAAGGAGCTTATACAACCTATCTCTTTGAGAAGGGGATTGACAAGATTCTCAAAAAAGTAGGAGAAGAAAGTGCGGAAGTAATTATCGCTGCTAAAAATTCAGATTCGGAAGAGATAAGGTGTGAAGTTTCGGATTTGTTCTATCATGTCCTAGTGATGTTGGAAGAACGCGGTGTAGAGGTTGGAGAGGTCAGTCGAGAGCTGCTTAAGAGGCGAAAGTAGAGGTTAGAGGTGGGTTATAGTAACTTATTGTTGCTCTAGCCCACCTTAAGATATTTCAGGGAAACTAGTGGCCATGCTATGGGCTATTCCCACGTTTTACTAAACTTTGGAGTAAGATTCATATGCAATTGATGTCCTGTTGATCTGTGGCAATTAAGACAGGATTTGTTTGTCATTATTGTTTCATAATGGTTAATTTTTTCGGAGTTAGCCAATATCGGTGCATCTGAATAGTCCTTAACATCCCCCAGATGACAAGCAATACAATTATTTTCTGGTATGACTGCACTAGTGGGAAGTGTAAAATTATCAGTTACATGTTGGAAAACATAATTAAGCCCTCGACTTTTGGAATGAATCCAAGCTAGTGAGCCACGTGGTTCATGGCATTCAAGGCAGTGGACGAAATTATGGGCAGACTGCTGCCAAGAAGTAACATAAGGTTCAATGTAGTGGCATTTCGAACAGAACTGGGGTTGAGATGTATAATTATACGTGCCCTTCCACACTACATATCCAATAATTAAGACGCCAATTATACTTAAGGTTAATTTTTTCCACACAAGCTTAGCCTGCTTTCTAACAATATGATTTTAGGATAAGCACTTATAAATAAATTATTCAAGTCAACATTTAATTTGAGTAATTAAGGAATATGAATAATATTAAAAATGCCCTATAGGTTAGACTTTACTGTCCACTCTATAGGGCGAAATTATACTATTAAAGCATTGTGTACTATACTGTATAAACGTTTCCAAATAGGGGTTAAATGTGCAGGTTATACTTTACCCCCTACGTTTTACTTCGCTAAGTCTTGGTATCCTTGATAAATAAGATCAAAAAGATCTTTAAGTTCCTCTTCCTCGACACAGGAGAAGGCTACTCGAATATCGCTCTCTCCTAGTGAGATGACTCCTACACCATATTGTTCAAGGAGATGTACTCGCAAGGCTTCTGCATCCACGCCTTTGAGCTTCAGACACATGAAGTAGCCTGAATTAAAGGGATAGTAGTCCCATGCATCGTTATAATCTCCGTGATCAAGAATCTGTTTGACCTTACAAGCACGTTTCTTTAAGATTTCGAATTTTTGTAGTCTTTGAGTTTGAAATTCAGTGGATTTAAGGGCTGTTAAAACAAATGTTTGAGCTGGATGAGAGGCACTGGAAATCGTTCCTCGAAGAATGCCTAACGTCTTTTTCTCTAAGGCATCCAATACTGCTGGGAATTCTGATCCATAGGTAATAAACCCTACCCGAAAGCCCCAGAGATACTCCTCTTTCGTGGCCCCATCGACCTTAATGGCTAATATTCTTGGATGAATACTGGAGATGCGGCCAAACAGGGATTCCTGAATAGAGTCCTCATAGAATAACCCAAAATAGGCGTCATCGCTAATCACGACCAGATTCATTCCTTGATCGGCGACTTCCTTAAGAGCTTCGACTATCTCTGTTGCCTCTAGTTCTGTAGGGGTATACCCTGTCGGGTTGTTCGGAAAATTAAGTAATAAAACAGCTTTTCCGTGGTCTTTCTTTGAAAGTAAGGCCTCTTTCATGCCAGTGGTATTTAAGGTCCCCTCCTCAGTATAGAAAGGAAAGGTTACAGTTTTTGCCCCTCTACGAACCCCAAAGATAAAGTTATAATTGCCCCATAATTTATCAGGTAGAACCAAGGGGTCGTTAGCATCAATAAATAAGTCCGAGATAATACTCAAGCCATGGGTCAAGGCATTTGTTACGATGGGATTACTGAAGGATTTATCCTTTAAGGATGGGTTTTCTATTAACATTTTTTCTCGCCAAAGTTGTCTTAGCTCAGGTTTTCCTGCAGGGGGAGCATAAGGATAAAGGTCCTTAGGTTCGTAATTAGATAATGTGTCTTGGATTAATGGCAGAAACATGGGTTGATCTTTCTCAGTTGCAATTCCTATCGTAGCGTTAAAACGATAAGCCTGTTGTTTAGCTTCAGCAGTTTGGGTTAAGATCCCCTTGGGATAGAACAAGTTTTTTCCGAGTGTTGATAATAATTCATAAACATAGGGATTTTCTTGTTGTATTTGATGATTTAAGGTTTGGGCAATCTCGTTCATTAATATTTCTCCCTTGCTTAATCTTTGGTGTCATCCCCGAGCCGAATTTCATAATAGCTAGCTACTAAATTGTACACTAAAACGACGATTTCCTCTACTATTTTGAGAAGGAGAAGGAATTTTTTGAATTATAGAGAAGTCTAAGGTATTGATAGATTAAATACTAGTAACACAGGGATATTTTTATCCAATCGTTAAGCCTCCACTATTAGTGGGAGTGGTACCCCCGCTTAGGTGGGAGCAGAAAAAACACGAGTTCACTGAGTGGAGCTTTTGTAATGATTGAGTTGACCAATTTGAGGAAGAAGATAAATGGAGTGGAATTATGGATAAATCTAGCCTCGAAGATCTAATTAAAAAGTTGCAAGTGGCACCCGGGATCAATGGCAAAGATGAATACTTTAATTCCGCAGTGTTAGCATTACTTATGCTAGTCGATGAAGAGTTTCATTTTGTCTTTCAGAAAAGGGCTGCTTCAATAAGACAAGCGGGAGAAATTTGCTTTCCAGGTGGGAAGTTTGATCCATGCAAAGACGCTGATTTTAAAGAGACAGCAATCAGAGAGACTGCAGAGGAATTAGGTGTTCCCTTAGATAAGATTCAGGTCGTTGGTACACTTGATACCGTCGTAGCGACAGGCACTACGGTTGATGCATTTTTAGGTGTTATAGACATTAATAGTCTAGATGATTTACATATTAATCCCGATGAGGTTGAGAGAATTTTTTCGATTCCAGTTTCCTACTTTGAAACAACGGAACCAGAGGTATACAAGGTAAATATTGTTGCCTATCCCTCATACGTTAATCAAGCTGGGGAAGAGGTTATTCTTCTTCCGGTGAAAGAACTAGGGTTACCGGAGCGGTACACAAGGCCCTGGGGAAATACTCTTAATAATGTTTATGTTTATAGAGTTGCGGGAGTGACAATATGGGGAATTACGGCAAGATTAATTAAGGATGTTATGACAAAGATGCGAATACGCACCAAGAACTAGCTCCAAGAAACCAGTGGAGCATTTCGATTAGGAATACGGTGATATTTAAATTGTGGGTAGCCAAGCATTATGGCACCGTAACATTTGTGTCCCTCTGGCAAGCCTAAAGCTTTGGTCAAAGGTGCATAGGAATTAGCTGCCGAAGTCAAGTAGCCTGCCCAGCAGGTTCCAAGCCCTTTGGAATAGGCGTAAAGTTCCAGGTAGGTCAGGGCAATTACGCAGTCGGAAGGTACAGAGGGCAGATTGGAGGGAGCATGGGTCAAAATTATATGAGGAGCTCCGTGGAAAATCCGGTCTACCCCATCTTCCCAGCTAGAAACCAAACGTTCCATACGTTTAGCCGCAACTTCATCCGGGATTTTTTTAGCCATGATCCTGGCCCAGTCAATTACCAGGGATGCCAAAGAATGAGTTTTTGAGGAATCTTCAAATACTTTCCAATGGACTTGTTGCTTATTACTTCCAGTGGGTGCAAAACGGCCTAGATCGATAAGTTCGGCAAGAAGTTCATGGTTCACTGCTTGTTTTTGGTAGTTGCGGATTGAGCGTCTAGAAGTTAGGAACTGTTTTATAGTTTCGGAATTAGGCAGCAAGTCTTTTTGTACTAGGGGGTATTCATCTATTAGCATGTTGTTAAAAGTTAAAGCACCGTGAGGGCATACTGCTACACAGTGGCCGCAGTTTAAGCAATATTCTTCAGCATTTTTCACTGGGGTAGGGAATCTGTCCTCCGTAAAATCAATAATCTTGGTTGGACATTCTCTAGCACATATTCCGTCGCGCTTACATTTTTCCTGATCGATTTTAAACAAACTCATTTACTTCCCGTCCCTTCAGCAATATTTGAACTTAACCAAAAACAAGATTCTCAAGTCTACTATGTTTCCTAACTACTAAGTGTCCGTTTTTTTCTCTGTCTTAGATTGTTCGACATTGGTATAATGATTTTCCTTTGCAACAGGAATAATTTATGCGCGTTTATCCTATGATAATAGTCATCAAAACAAAAAAGTTAGCAAAAAGTTACTCTTGAAATCCATTTAAGGGAGTGCTATGATTATATAAACCGTTGAAGGGGAAGTAAAACCGCATGACCAACCTCACAGAGAGCCGAGTAGGGTGCAAGCTTGGCAGGTAACGGAGCGAGTAAATGGGCCCCAGAGGGTGGCGCGAAAAAGCTAAGGCTTTAGTAGTTGCCAACGCAAAGCCAGCGTTATTGGGCTAAGGGTGTGTTGGCACTCTGCATGAGAGGATGCATAATGATCTATGCATCAACTAAGGTGGTACCGCAGATTTACGTCTGTCCTTAATTTTAGGATAGGCGTTTTTATTTTGGGTCCACACTTCGTTCCATACAGTACCGCGATTAAGGTGGAACGTGCAGAGAAGGAAACCCTCAATTTTTTTAATTAGAATAGGGAGGTATCTTCTATGAAAAAGCGATTAGCGGTAATGATCTCGACTATTATGACCTTGGCTCTAATGTTCTCCTTAACGGCATGTGCACCTAACAAAACTGAAACCCCAGCGGACAGTTCAGACGGGAAAAAGACAATCGGGATCGTGCAAATTGTTGAACATCCTTCGCTAAACACGATTAGAGAGTCTCTCATTGAAGAGTTACAGGCCCAAGGCTTTAAACATGGGGAAAAGATCACCATTGATTATCAAAATGCTCAAGGTGACCAGACGAACTTAAAAACAATTGCTCAAAAATTCGTAAGTAATAAATATGACCTCATTGTTGCCATAGCAACTCCTTCCGCTCAAGCAGTGGTCAGTGAAACTAAGGATATTCCCATTCTTTTCTCGGCATGTACTGATCCCCTAGGATCTGGCTTAGTTACGGATATGCAGAAGCCGGGTGCCAATGTCACTGGGACGTCAGATGCGGTTTCGGCAGAAAAAATTATGGAACTGGGTATGCGCATTACTCCCAATATCAAAACAATAGGAGCTTTATATAACTCCAGTGAAACAAATTCTGTTTCCGTAATCAAGGAATTAAAAGAGTATGCTCAGAAGAATAATATGACCGTGGTAGATGCTACCGTGACCAATTCTTCGGAAGTACAGCAGGCAGTTACTTCACTGGTTGATAAAGTGGATGCAGTTTTCTCGCCTATTGATAACACGGTTGCTTCAGCTATGCCTGTCGTGACTCAAATAGCCAATAAAGCAAAAAAACCCATTTATGTAGGTGCAGATTCCATGGTTAAAGATGGAGGACTTGCAACTTACGGTATTAATTATCAAGTCTTAGGTAAAGAGACTGGAGTAATGGCTGTAGAAATCTTGAACGGTAAAAAGGCTGGAGATATTCCAGTAAAAACTATGAAGGATATGGATATCTATTTAAATAAGACGACAGCCAAGGCAATCGGGATTAATTTACCGGATGATGTATTGAAAGAAGCTGCTCAGGTTTTTGAGAATTAAGAATTAACAAGGGGTTTAAAGTAATGAGTGTCATGGTTTTAATGGGTTCCTTTGAACTTGGAATAATCTACGCAATTATGGCTCTAGGAGTTTTTATATCTTTTAGAACGCTTAATATGCCTGACCTAAGTGTAGACGGAAGTTTTGTCCTCGGTGCAGCAGTGTCCGCCGTTATGACTCTAAGCGGGCATCCGTTTCTCGCCTTAGGGGTCGCATTTATAGCAGGATGTGGAGCAGGGTCGATTACAGCCTTGCTTCATACCAAACTAAAGATTCAACCTCTTTTAGCTGGAATTCTAACCATGTTAGCTTTATACTCTTTGAACCTTAAGGTTATGGACGGTAGGGCTAATATCCCGCTGATTAATAAGGTGACTGTCTTCAGTGCTTTACAAGAGACGGCTATAGGAGATTATAGTAAGTTAGTGTTCTCCTTAGCAGTGTTGACCTTGTTGCTCCTAATATTGTTCCTCTTTTTGAAGACGAGGCTAGGATTTGTTTTAAGAGCGACAGGGGACAATGACCACATGGTCAGAGCACTAGGGGTTAATACAGATTCTGTTATTCTAGTGGGATTAGCTATTTCCAATGGACTAGTTGCCGTGGCTGGTGCGCTGATCGCCCAGTCTCAATCTTATGTCGATGTTGGTATGGGAATTGGTATGGTCGTTATCGGACTCGCCTCAGTCATTATCGGTGAAGTCGTTTTTGGAATTAGTTCTCTCCTAAGAAGGCTCATTGCCGTGGTTTTAGGGTCAGTGCTATATCGCTTGATCATTGCTATCGCGCTTGAAATTGGGATGCCAGCCACCGACCTTAAACTTGTATCTGCGGTAATTGTAGCTTTAGCTATGGCGATGCCGATTATTAAGAAGCGCCTTTCTGTTGTGAAGCGGAAATCATCACTTCGTGGAAGGAGCAAAAAAACGGATGCTTAGAATAGAATCCTTGAGTAAAACCTTTGGAAAAGGGAGCACTAATGAAAAAGTTGCTCTCAATGAGATTAACCTAGCTCTTCAGGAAGGGGAATTTCTGACGATCATTGGTGGTAATGGCGCCGGAAAATCCACGCTCCTCAATTGTATCTCAGGAGTATATGAGATTGATGAAGGTAGAATCATCCTTGACTCGAAGGATGTTACTTTTGCTCCGGAGTATAAACGCTCAAGACATATTGGCAGGGTCTTTCAAGATCCCCTAAGGGGAACGGCCCACGATATGACCATTGAAGAGAACTTGGCTATCGCCTTTGCTAAGGGGAAATCCGTAGGATTACAACCCGGTGTGACAAAAAAGGATATGACTCTTTTTAAGGAACGGCTTGCGCTGTTAGAGCTTGGTCTTGAAAATCGAATTAAGCAGAAGGTGGGGCTTCTTTCCGGTGGACAGCGTCAAGCCCTCACGCTTCTTATGGCTACCCTCATAAAACCGAAGCTCTTGCTTTTGGATGAGCACACTGCAGCCCTTGACCCTACCATAGCAAGAAAGGTATTGAGCTTAACTCGCAAACTTGTTGCTGAGGAAAAACTCTGTACTTTGATGATCACACATAATATGAAGGCTTCGTTGGAATACGGAACTAGGACGATTATGATGCATGAAGGTAAGATTATGATGGATCTTCAGGGCCAAGAAAGAAAGGATATGACTGTCGATCGATTGATCGAGCAGTTCGAGAAACGCAGTGGAGCTGAGCTGGACAACGATCGAATGTTATTAGGCTGACTCGAAGAGTAAAAAGTGTGTAATTCAGAAAAACGCAAAAACGCCCCTAGCAGAATTCGCTGGCGGCGTTTTTGCGATTTCTCTACCGAGGATCGGTATGTGAAAATTTCCTTCTATGGCATATAATAGATAGAGAGCGAAATTCTAAATTTAAGAAGCTAAAATTGAACTGAGAGTGTAATAGGGAAAGGTTGGAGCATTCTTGAAGAAACGTCTAATGAAATTTTTGGTTTCTATGGTTCTAATAACAATACTTGGTTGTACTACTATTTTAATTGTTAACAACCATGTTGAATCAGTTGGTAAGACCTACATATTAAGCCCGAGCGACATTCCTAAAGCGGATGCTATACTCGTCTTAGGTGCCTATGTTTTTCCGAGTGGAACTGTGTCTACTATGCTTAACGACCGTTTGACCGTTGGGTATGAACTATACGAGCAAGGAAAAGCGCCCAAACTACTAGTTAGTGGGGATCACGGACGGAAGGATTATGATGAAGTCAATTCTATGAAAAACTTCTTAAAGAATAAAGGAGTACCTAGTGAGAATGTGTTCATGGATCATGCTGGTTTTAGCACCTATGAGAGCATGTACAGAGCACGAGATATTTTCCAAACACAAACGTTAATTATCGTTACTCAGGAATATCATCTTAAACGAGCAGTTTTTGTGGCTAGAGAGCTAGGGATAGATGCCTATGGAGTAGCTTCCGACAAACGTGATTATGGACAAGCTATGACTTATTATAACCTTAGAGAGATTGCAGCTAGAAACAAAGACTTTTTCTGGGCGAAGATCATTAAACCTGAACCAACGTTTCTGGGAGAATCAATCCCGGTTTTTGGTAACGGCAAGGTGACGGATGATAAATAGTTAAATAAACAGAAATTATGGTTAGGGGAATAGAGGAATATAATAAATTTCGGCGAATTCCAATTTATCAGACTATGAATAACCATTCATAGTTATAGCTGGCAGTGCCCATGCATTTAGGAAAGGTGGAAAACTGATGAATTGGAAAACAGTCAAACTTGATATTATGGATACGGGAGTAGCAGTGCTTACCCTGAATCGACCTGAAACCATGAATTCCGTTAACGATGAATTCTGTGCAGATGTCCAGGCGGCTTGCAAAGAAGCCTCGGAAAATGAGGCTGTCAAAGTCTTAGTCATTACCGGAGCCGGTAAGGGATGGTCGAGTGGTGGTGATATTTCGATGCTAGCTAAAATTAAGGATCCTATCAGCGCCAAAGAAACCTATGATTCCTCCGGTGAACTTGTAACGGCAATCTATGAAATGAAGAAACCTGTTATAGCTGCACTTAATGGAGTGGTAGCAGGTGCTTCAGTGGCTGCCTGTATGGCTTGTGACCTGATTATTGCCTCTGAAAGGGCACGCATGGGGTTTACCTTCATGCAATTAGCATTTTGTCCGGATAGTGGAGCCTCGCATTTTCTAATTCAGAAGGTAGGCTATCATAAAGCCCTGGAATTACTCTGGTTTGGTAAAATCCTTAACGCAGAGGAAGCTGAAAAACTAGGATTCTTTAATAAAGTAGTGCCCCATGAAGAGTGCTTGCCCGAAGCCATAAGATGGGCTGAAACGTTGGCTCTGCAACCATTAATGACAGTAGGCCTCGATAAGAAACTATTGCGTGAGGCAGTACGGAACGATTATTACCAACAGACAGAGTTAGAGGCCATGTATCAGGTTCTGACTTGGTCTTCAGAGGATTTCAAAGAAGGGTGTGCAGCATTTGCCGAGAAACGTAAACCGATTTTTAAGAATCGATGATAGGGCTTAGTTAAAGTTACAAATGACTAATTGACTTAGGACTCTAAGATAAGTCGACTTTATCTTAAGAGTCCTATTTATTGTGGAAATAGAACTGAAAGTAAGAAGAACGTCCAGCGCTTCCTTTACTTTATGTATTCATAGAGGTATATTAGATTTTAGCGAAAATGTTGAGGCGTTAAAGGAGGTCTACCCATCGATGAGAGTTACAGATCTAACTCATAGTATTTATTCAGAAATGCCTGTTTACCCAGGGACAGAACAGCCAATTCTTCAGAAAGCAAACACGTTGGAGAAGGATGGTTTTCAAGAGGCAAAAATCACAATGTACTCACATACTGGTACTCATATAGATGCGCCAGCCCATATGCTCGAGGATGGATTATACTTAGATCATTTTAAGATCGATCAATTTATTGGGAAGGCTATGATTATCGATTTTTCAAAGGTTAAGACCCCCTACATGGAGCTTGATCAGTTAAGACCTTATGAGGAAAAAATAAAAAGTGTCGACTTCATTATCCTCAAAACAGGATGGAGCAAGTATTGGGGGGAGCCTCAATACTATGAAAATTTTCCTTCTTTAACTGAAGAGGCAGCTCATTGGTTATCGGGATTTAAGCTAAAGGGAATTGGAATTGATGCAATATCCGTTGATGATATAAAAACAACTACATTTGCGATTCATAAACTATTCTTGAGTAAGAACATTTTGATTATCGAAAACATAACTAACTTAGAATCCATTGACAATGAAGATTTTATTATAAGTATTATGCCACTAAAAACTAAAAATGCTGATGGTTCACCCGTACGAGCATTTTCAATAGAAGATCGGAATTGCTTTTTGGGGGCCAAGTAAAAAGAATGACTAACCATAAGTGGGAGTGCAAAAGGCTCCTCATTCAATTGCGAATGAGGAGCCTTTGACTATGTGCTTATAGTTTAACCTTGACCAGGGAGTTTTTTCAGTCTTGAATTATTTGTTGCAATAATATATATTGCAGCTGCCCAAATCAAGCTGGCAATAATCGTTCCAGCATTGAAGAATCCTTTTTGAGCGGTGTAAAGGATAGAATAACCAACCGCACCTGGGAGAAGAGCGTAATATGTGAATACGACCATTGTCTTACGGATAATATAGCCTTCTTTTCCAAGGAGACCTACAACGGCTGAAGCAGCAACTACATTGTGTACGCAGATAACATTACCTGCGGCACCTCCAATGGCTTGAAGAGCTACAATCCATGTAGGATCAACCCCAATTCGTTCTCCCACACCGAACTGGAACAAGGAGAACATCATGTTGGAAACTGTGTTACTTCCAGCTACGAAAGCTCCAAGGCCACCGATCAAAGGAGCAAAGATTGGCCATGCAGATCCTGCTAACCCAGCAACAGCGTCAGCAAGGACGATAGGCATACTATCGAGACCAGCTCCGCCGCCTTTTGAATTCATGAACACTTGAACCATAGGGACTGTGAAGATTAGAGCAGAACCAGCTCCAAGCATTGTCTTTGCTGAGCCTTTCCATGCTCTGGCATAGGCTTTTCCATTCATTTTATGCATGAAGAAGGTAATAAGGGATACCACGATAAATACCGTACCAGGTAAATAAAGAGGTTGGAAGGAGGCTGTGATGTTTGTTCCCAAAATTTTTGGCCAAACAACATTCCAACTCTTGACCCAACCTAAGAAGGGCAAGAAACTGAGTCGAGTAAGCACAAGGAACAAGCCGACGAGAACATAAGGCATCCAAGCCATCATACCACTCATCTTAGTTTTAGCGGAGATGTCCTTAATTTCAATGGAGCCAGTCCAGGAGGGATCCCATTTTTCTTTGGCTTCGAAATCCCAAGCTTCTCCTTTGGGCATGAGGAAGCCTTTTTTAGCAGCTGTTACAACAATTGCAAGACCTGTTAATCCACCGATCATGGAAGGGAATTCTGGTCCGAGAAGTTTAGCTACGGCAAGGTAAGGAATTGTCATAGAAAACGCAGCGAAAAGTGCAAATTTCCAAATCTTGAGACCTTCACTAAAGGATTTATTTTTCCCAAAGTAGCGGGTCATGAAAGCTACGACGAATAGGGGAATAAAGGCACCTGCAATGAAATGAAGCGTAGCAACTTTGGTTGCGATGGCAAATCCGACGAATGAACTCCAGTCGGCATAGCCTAAAGATTGGGCATAAGCTTGTAATTCAGGAGTTTTGAGACCTGTACCAACTCCAACGAGCATTGGTGTTCCAACAGCTCCGAAAGATACAGGAGTACTTTGAATCATCATTCCAGCAACGACGGCAGCCATAGCTGGGAATCCAAGTCCAACCATCAAAGGAACAGCAACTGCAGCAGGAGTACCGAATCCTGAGGCACCTTCAACAAAGGAACCAAACAACCAAGCAACGATAATAACTTGAATTCTTCGGTCGGCGGTGATTCCAGTGAAGCCTCTCCGAATGGCTTGAATCGCTCCACTTTCTTGCAATGTATTTAATAGAAGAATAGCACCAAAAATAATGTATAAGAGTGTACCAGCAGTAATAATACCATTAATAGTTGCTGCGCCTACTTGGGCACCCGGAATTTTCCAAACAAAAAGTGCTAGTACAACTGCTGTGAAAAATGAGAGCGGCATGGCTTTACTTGCAGGCCATCTTAACCCTACAAGAAAGATTGCAACAACAGCGATGGGCAGTAGGGAAAGTATTGCTAATAATCCTGTGCTCATGTAAAGACCTCCTTGATTTTTTTGTAGAAAAGATATGATAGTCTAATTCGAAGCCAGTTCGACAAGTCACCCCCTTTTTATTTCGAGGCTCCTCTTTTCAATAATAGCCGTAATGCAGCTGCAGATGGTCGACCTATCAGACCGCACAGGTCAAAAAAATATCTAAAAGAGGTATATTCATATAATAAACTAAATCCAAAATATTTTCAATAAATAGAGTTTATTTTCACTAATGTTTATTTTTAAGGTTGAAATTATTAAATAATTACTTCAAATGCAATTCAGATAAGTTAGAAAATATAATATTTGCAGAAATGTTTACTAGGTAAAAGAATATTGAAATCTATAGATAGGTTAATAGTTCGGTATAATAAATGTTTATAATAATATGGTATTATTAATAATTACCATATTATTTATATAAAATACCATTTCCTGTCTACCTACATTTGTTCTAAAAAGTCAGAAAACGTTTCTTTCTCCGTCTCTAAGTGTAGAGTTGGTAACTTCATTTCAAGGGACATTAGAGGCTTGGTATAGTTCAGTATTGAAGACTGCAATAGTGGGGAGTCCGGTCAGCAAAGCCAAACTAACTAATGATTTGGATATTAGTGTTTTACTTGAGTACAATGTAGATATAAAACTTGAAAGGGAGGTAAAGGGATGGAACGATTAATACTGCTTTTACTTGGAATTGCGGTAATCTTCGCGGGTATAACCTATCTTCTCGGGCGAGTATTATCGCGTGTAAAGAGTATTAAATATTCACCAGCCGTACTGTGCTTAATTGTGGGTCTGTATTATCTTTACTTGGCTAAGATTGTGCGAAGCGGTGAAGGATTTGAAGACTTAGCGAATGTTCTATTATCAGTGATGTCTCTCACGGGCTTTGTATCAGGGCTAATTACAGCTTTAATCTTAGATTTCGTATTGCCTCGGTTTAAACCTTAGTAATGACATAAAAAAAAGTTTGAAGTTCTACTTTACATTGACGTTACGTAAACGTGTATATTAGTTTTAGGAGGTGATCACGTGGAATACACAGTGCAAAAATTTGCTCAGATGGCGGGTGTCAGTACTCGTACTCTAAGATATTATGATGAGATCGGAATTCTTAAGCCAGCAAGAATTAACTCTTCAGGGTATCGAATTTACGGTCAAGCAGAGGTCGATCGATTACAGCAGATACTTTTTTACAGAGAGTTGGGTGTGGGCTTGGAACGTATCAAAAGTATTGTGGCTGCGCCGTCCTTCGACGGAACAAAGGCACTGAAAGAACATCGTGAGAAGCTTCTTGAAAAAAGAGAGCAATTGGATGCATTGATTTCCAATGTTGACAAAACCATCGCCTTAACCGAAGGGAGAATTACAATGTCTGATAAAGAAAAGTTTGAAGGTTTCAAGCAAAAGCTTGTAGATGACAATGAAGCAAAGTATGGCAAAGAAATTCGCGAAAAATATAGTGATCAAACAGTGAACAAATCCAATCAAAGACTTATGGGCTTGTCGCAAGAGCAATACGACAAAATGACAAAGCTTGCCACAGAAGTTAATGAAACCCTTTATGCAGCCTTTAAAACAGGAGATCCCTCAGGGGAACTTGCTCATAAAACTGCAGATCTGCATCGTCAATGGCTATGCTATTCTTGGGCTAGTTATTCAAAAGAAGCTCATGCTGGGCTTGCTCAGATGTATGTTGACGATCCGAGATTTACAGCTTACTATGATGAAAAACAACCAGGAGCCTCTGAATTTTTAAGAGATGCAATCTTCATCTATACAGGAACGTAAAACAAGGGGACAGGTGCACTGTTTCGCCGAAAACGCGAAATGGTGCACCTGTCCCCTTATTTCGAGTTAAGATAAGATTAAATAAGACAAGATGGCCGTTCCCACAAGGATACTCTCAGGGATGATAAGCATTTGCAGAACCTTATTTAGATCAGCTTTAAAATATTCAATAGTAAGGGATAGGCAGAGGTGCATAGGACTGAGCATTGTTCCAGCTGATCCGGCCATAAAAACCAATATTGCCAGCGGTAGACTAACCTGTCCCCCAGAAGCGGCCATAACAATTGGAAAGGCAATGCCGATGTAAGAACCAGTTTGTCCTGTCAAGAAAGCGAGCAAAAAGGCAATCAAGGCGAAAATTAGAAACTCGGGCACTGGGAGCGATCCTAGCAAGGCAGGTAATTCATCAAAAGAACCGACGGTTTCCATCACCTGTTTAAAGAGCATAATCCCCCAGATCATAATTAGAGTTTTTATAACGATAGCTTTGCGAGCAATTCTATAGAATTCTATTAGATTGGTTTTATGCCTCAGGATGAGTACAGCAATAATTATTGTAATGGCTAAGGTTATAGGTACTTTAGCAAAAACAAGGCCCACGAGTGCTAATACAGGGAGGGTACTAAAGAAAACGTCTGTTAGAAGTTTCTTTTTAGTATTGTTCGCCGAGCTTTGAAACATTGTTTCACTATTTAAATGAGGAGCAACTGCTAATTCTTCATCAACCTTGATACGGAACAGAAAAGGTAGTCCTAGAAGAATTACTAAAATACCATAAGGCATAAGTCCCAGAAGTACTTGAGTTAGCGGTATACCAGTAATGGTTGAGACTAGAAGTACTCCCGTATACAGAGGCAAAAAGAATTCCCATATGTGACGGTAATAGAAATTGATAAAGGTTTTTTGCACTGCAGGGACACTTTTACCCACCGCTTGTTCAACTAAGGGTGCAGAGAAAAGGGCCCCTCCGGCACTAGGCATGAGTCCTATAAAGGCGGGTATGATTGCCATTACAATTCTACGATCTTTTATTAGCCGAGTTAAAGAATTAAGCATACGTTCTAAATACCCTTTTTGCCTTAAGATTTGCTCGAGAATCATAATCAAGACTAAAATAGCCTCGATTTCTATGGTAGAAGGATCTTTCGTCGCATCCCAGGCCATTCCAAGTAACCCAGTAATATCAGTACCGAATAAAAAGGCTAAAACAATTGAAGCCCCAATCACCACATAAACTAAAGGAATCTTTCGCCATAGCAGGACCATCATAACAATGAATACAATCAGCAATTTTGCAGTCTCCATGAATTACTCCCTCTTTTTCTATAATATAATTGCATTTGAAATATTCGTCACTTTTGCTAAAATACCTTTATCGGTTGTTACGTGCTTTTGAGCCATTCACCTTGGATTAAATTATCAGTCGTATTAGGTTTGAAAGTTGAAACCATCCAAAGGGGTTTTGAGAGTCCTTGGATGGTTCGCTGTTTTTATTGCTTCCGCAAGGTTACATTGTTGGTAAAACAAGGTATAATAAGAAGATCAAGTACTTTTTAGTTCAGTGATAATAATCCTAATAGTAATCTGCTAAACCGTTAGTTATTTTAATTTGGAGGTTTAAAATGATCGTTGAAGTTTATCCTAGAATTTACAAGAACGAAATACCTCTCCCTAATAATCCGCTTAAAGCTATCAATAGTTACATCATAGTATCTGAGAAAAGGAATTTGATTATCGATACAGGTTTTAATACGATAGAATGCCTGACTGAGTTAATGAAGGGTCTAAAAGAATTAAACGTTGACATAAGCAAGACGGATCTTTTTATAACGCATATGCATGTTGATCACTCAGGTCTTGCACATATACTTAAAGAACAAGGAGTGCAAGTCGTATATTTTAGTCAGATCGATGGAGAAATCTCAAATCGGTCATCTCAACGAGATGAGTTTATTGAATCAATCAATAAGTTGTTAGGCTTTAGTACTGATAATGAAATAGAATTTGGCAAAGAGTTTGGAGTTAGGCGGACTGAGCCTCTTGATTTCAGCCCATTGTATGAAGGGGATAGTATTGAAATTGGAGATTACTGTTTCGATGTCGTAGATATTCCTGGACATACGCCTGGGCATATAGGCTTGTATGAGAAAAAACATAAGCTGTTTTTTTGTGGAGACCATATATTAGATGAGATTACTCCAAATATAACCTTTTGGGGATTTGAGCAGGATATTTTAGCAACTTATATCAAAAGCCTCAACAAGGTCTATAACTTTGAAATAGATTACTTGTTGACGGCACATAGGAAAATTGTTAGGAATCATCGAAATAGAATTAACGAGCTTCTCCATCATCATGAGGAACGCCTCCAAGAGATTTTAAGCATCTTAAAAGGTGGCAGAAAGACTCCTGTTGAAATGGCTGCATCCATGCACTGGGATATAGGTCATAAGAAATGGTCGGATTTTCCACCTTCTCAAATGTGGTTTGCTTCAGGAGAAGCACTATCCCATCTAGAACATTTAGTTCACATCGGCGTTGTTGAGAGGACAAGAGAGTCCGGGGTGCTTTATTACGAAATTAAGGGGAAATAGCCCAATAGCATTGGCGCATGTAAGATAACCGTAAGGAAACAATTTTGTGCCATTTCTTGTTAAGCCAACAAGAGGTGGTTTTTCTTGCGCTTAATTGTGTATTGTTATTGATAAAGGTCTTCCCGACGTTGCCTTAAGATTGGCAAAGCCTCTCTAACCTCTGCAATTTGAGTAAGATCAAGATCAACTAAAAGAATTCCCGGTTTTTCGTCCAGTTGAGCAAGTACTTGACCCCATGGATTCGTGACTAAGGAATGACCATATGCTACATAAGAAGCATGAGGATTACGGGCGGGGGAAGTGCCCAGCATGAAGATTTGGTTGTCTAAGGCACGGCTCCGAAATAACAACTCCCAATGGGCGGGACCCGTGGTCATATTAAAAGCGGCTGGGACTATGACCAGACTGGCTCCTTCCGTAGCCAATTTCCTGGTTAATTCCGGGAAGCGTATGTCATAGCATATTTCTATACCGAATTTTCCCCAGGTTGTTTCAAAAAGCGTGGCAGTATTTCCAGGAGACAAGACCCTTGATTCAGTAAACTCAATCCCATTTTTGACACATATGTCAAAAAGGTGGATTTTACGATGTGTAGCAATAATATCCCCTTTGGGGTCGAATACAACACTGGTATTGTAGATCCGTTCACCATCCAGTTCTGGAATTGAGCCGCCTATGAGAAACAGGCCATTGGTACGTGCTAAGTTTGCAAGGTGGTTTGTAGTTTCTCCTGAGGGAATTATCTCAGCATAGCCTCGAAAGGAATGTATATCATAGGGGCAATTGAACATTTCTGGTAAGACCGCTAGTTGTGCACCACCTGCAGCGGCCTCTTGTAACATTGACGCGGCTTGGTTGAGATTTTGTTGCTTATCAGCCGTAACAGGTAGTTGACATAACGCTATCCTTAGATTGTTCATAGAGAGCCCTCCTAATTCTATTACTAAGTTAATAATTCACGTGTTCACCATCTTCTATATTATAGTATGAATCTCTCGTCCTCAAGCACAAGAGTGCTGAACCCAATCGATATATAGATCTATAAGATCCAGAAATCTCTTATCAAGGTGAGTATAATCAGTAGGAATGAAATCTAGATTTACTGCCATAATAACAATTAGGTTAAATGAACAGGAGGAATAAGAAATGAAAAATGTGACTATGTTTACCAACAATACCTGACCATACTGTACCGTAGCGAAGAAGTTTCTTTCGCAAAACAATATTCCGTTTGAAGAGAAGAATATCAGCACAGATCAGGATGCTTTGCTAGAATTACAACGAAGAAACATCAATAGTGTACCCGCTTTTTTGGTAGGGGATGAAACAGTAGTTGGTTTTAACAAGGATAAGATTCTCGCTCTTCTGCATTAAACTTAACACACTGATGTGAACCGCTGAGCCCTTAGGCTCAGCGGTTTGATGCTGTCTTATTCATTTTTATCTTTTTCTGCAATTCCACTTCTTCTGTTTCCGTTTGCAAATTGTAATTTAATTTGTCCGCCGCCTTTTGCTTTTAGTTCCTTTTCAGAATTACTGCGTTACTGATAATGATACGATTAACACAAAAACAAGCTGGAAGCAATTATGCTACCAGCCATGTCTTTGAACTTATCCCATTTTCCCTAAAGCCGTTTCAATACGCTCTAAAGCTTTTTGTATATTCGCTACAGAATTTGCATAGGAGAAGCGGAGGTAACCTTCCCCGTAGGAGCCAAAGGCGGTTCCTCCTAAACAAGCGACGCCTGCCTCGTTTAAGAGATAATCAGCGATCTCTTTACTGTCTTTGTCGAAGGACTTTACATTTGGAAATACATAGAAGGAACCCTCTGGTAAGAGGCAACTTACTCCGGGTATAGAGTTTAAGCCGTTAACCATAATATCGCGACGTCGTTTAAACTCAGCAACCATATTATCGACTTCGTCCTGAGGTCCTGTGAGCGCTTCCTTACCGGCCATTTGAGTAAATGCCGAAGTGCAGGAATTAGAGTTGACCATAAGTTGAGCAATACGGGCAGAAATTTCTTGATGCATCACCCCGTAGCCTAAACGCCAGCCAGTCATTGCATAGGTCTTAGAAAACCCGTCTAAGATAATGGTCCAATCCTTCATTCCTGGTAATGAGGCAATGGAAAGCGGATGCGTTTCTCCATATACAATGCGGTCATATATTTCATCAGAGAGAACTAGGATCTCTTTTCCCCGAACCAAGTCAGCGATGGATTTGATGTCTTCATTTGTCAGAACCCCACCAGTAGGGTTACCGGGGGAATTAATTATGAGCATTTTTGTTTTAGGTGTAATCAGTTGGGCAAGCTCATTTACGTCTAAACGGAACTGGTTTTCTTCTCGCAAAGGGATTGGGACAGGCTTTCCGCCTACAAACCGAATGACTGATTCATATATAGGGAAGCCGGGGTTTGGATAAATGACTTCATCTCCTGGATTCACAGTCGCCATAATAGAGAAAAACATAATGGGTTTTCCGCCGGGGACAATTACTATTTCCTCAGCAGAAGTATCAACATTTTTATGATTACGAATATAGGTGGCGATTGTCTCCCTTACTTCTGGAATACCGGGTGCGGGAGTATAGTGAGTATATCCGCTGGTTAGAGCATGGCACGCAGCGTCAATAATATTCTTAGGGGTATCGAAGTCCGGTTCGCCAATCTCTAGATGAACAATATTTTTTCCTTGAGCTTCTAACTTTTTGGCTTTTGCTAAAACTTCAAAAGCTGTTTCGGTACCGAGCAAGGACATTCTATCTGCAAGTACTTTTTTCATTAACTATCATCCTTTTTGAGAGTTATTAGGATTTTTTTTGTAAACCTCCGGGTTTAGACAAGTAGGGGGAAGTTCTCCATTCATTGCCGCTATTATATTAGACACAGCGATCATGCCCATTTTAGTGCGGGTGTCAATTGTGGCACTGGCAATGTGAGGGCAAACGATAGCATTGTCCAGTTCCAATAGACCTTCAGAAAATTCAGGTTCGAATTCATAGACATCTAGGCCTGCACCCCAAATTTCTCCCGATTGTAAAGCCTTCACTAGGGCGGCTTCATCAACTACGGGCCCGCGAGAGGTGTTAATTAGAATTGCCGTATTCTTCATAAGCTTAAACTCTTTCTCACTCAATAAATGATGGGTTTCAGGGAGAAGAGGAGTATGGATTGAAACAAAATCGGATTCTTTTAGAAGAGTCTCCAAACTGACAAATTGGCCACCCGTTTCTTTTTCGAATTCAGGGTTAGCCGCTATATCAGTATAAAGTACCGTCATATCAAAGGCCTTTGCCCTTTTTGCAAAGGACAAGCCAATTCTACCAGCACCTATGACGCCAACGGTTTTATTCATTACATCTTGCCCAAGAAAAAGCATCGGGCCCCAACCCTTATAGTTTCCCATTCTTGAGTATTTATCCGATTCAACGACTCGTCGTGCAACAGAAAACAATAAAGCCCAAGCCATTTCGGCCGTTGTATCCGTAAGTACACCAGGAGTGTTGGAGACCATAATTCCACGATCTGTTGCTGATGGAATATCAATGTTGTTGTAGCCGACTGCATAGTTAGCAAAGATTTTGACCCCTTTAGCAGTATCCATGACCTCTGAATCAATTGGATCTGTAAGTAAGCTCAATACAGCATCTCTGCCTTTAACTTTTTCCAATAGCTCAGATCGTTCAAGAACCCGACCTGTACGATTAACTTCAATGTCGCAAAACTCTTCTAGTCTGTCAAGAGCTGGTTTTGGTATTTCATTCGTAACATAAACATTCCACCTAGTCATGTTTAACCTCCCAAATTGTAATCTAGCAAGTCATATGAGTATTATACCAAAAGCATATTGTATTATTACTCAAAAAGATAGTCCAGGCGCCAAGACCTAGACCTTTTTGCAGAATCTTATTTTCAATTTAAAATTTTTTTGAAGCAGGATCTTCTTGACTGCTTTCTATAGGTGTCCATCTTATTCTTATGCACGTTCTGAAGATACATAAAAGAGTATTTAGTCTCAGGTAGAAGGGATTTATCAAATTAATATAGAATGTACACCCTAAGAGGAAAAACTATTAAACGGCTTTTAAGAAGCATGTGCCAACAAATTAAGAGTAAGAATTTGGATAAATAGTTGTCCATTGGCAGGCATGTTCATAAGCTGTAGTCTGTTTACCCGCAAAATCTTTTTTCTGAGTATCTGCGTCTAATGGTTCAGTACATTCTTGATACAGATCTAACCCAATAACTTCAAAGTCATTTGTCATCTTCTTAATCTCCTTTTTTTAATGTAATTAAGGTTCGATTTTATGGTTGGACTTTTGTAGGTTGTTTTAAAATGTGTTATTTACTTAAAAATTATTCGCAATTTAGTTGTAAAGAATTATGAATCATTTGTTGAAATGGCGATTAGATGAACTTTCTGAAAGGGGCTAATCTATGCCACTCTCTCAAAAGTCTTATTCTCAAGAGAAACTATGCTTGCTTTACGTTCTAATGAACGGAATATTAATTATATTTTCGGAATTGACAATCTATTTTTTTAGTAAAGATTACGTATTAGCTTTTAAATATATAGGAGTTAGAAGCGGGCTCTTGGTCCTGTTTACAACGTTATTCTTTTACCAATTCAAGAGTTATACATGTAAAACTCTTGAATCCAAGAACTTGCAAGCAATCAAAACAGTAAGCAAGCAGAATCGGAAAGTGAATGAAGAATTGTTAGAATCCACTTTTAACGGTATTACTCAGCGTATCCTTTCCGAACAACCCCTGAATGATATCTTCCAATACTTATGTGATGAATTAGTTCATTCTGGGGGGTATCCAGTGGCTTCAGTCGGGTTGAAAATGCCGGAAGGTTCGATTAGGATTGTTGCTCATGCCGGAGTTGGAAATGAATATGTTAAAGAAGGGATTAAAATAAGATGGGACGATAGCCCAGAGGGACAGGGTGCCATGGGTAAAGCTATCCGCAGTGGTTCGTCGCAAGTTGACAACCTAGATGAAAATCCCCACTTTGAACCATGGAGTGATATTTTTAAGAAATATAACCTGAAGTCGATAGTAACCCTACCCCTGTTAGCGCACGGTCAATGCTTAGGGGTAATAGCCCTTTATACACATGTCCCAGATCATTTCGATTCAGAGTGCGTTGAACGTCTGCAATCCTTGGCAGAACAGATTACTGTAGCCCTTCTAGCCCATGATGATCGAAGTAAACTTCGGATTCAAAGTACAGCTCTTTTAGCCGCCGCAGATGCCATCGTGCTAACAGATCAAACGAGTAAGATCCTCTGGGCTAATCCTGCCTTTGGTAAATTAACAGGTTATTCCTTAGGAGACGTATATGGTAAGAAAATGAGCTTCCTTCAATCAGGCTATCAAGATAATAGATTTTACAAAAAAATGTGGGATACGGTTCTCGCTGGGGAAACTTGGCGTGGTGAACTAATTAATCGCCATGCAAAAGGAACCCTCTACCGAGAAAAGATGACTTTAACTCCAGTACAAGCAGACGGTTTAGCAATCTCTCATTTCATTGCTATTAAACAAGATGTCAGCGACCAACGAGCTCTTATGAACCAGCTTTCCTACCAGGCACATCATGATGCATTAACAGGCTTGCCGAATCGGATATTATTTAAAGATCGTGCACGTCAAGCCATTGCTCAAGCACACCGTCATAAGACCCACGTTGCATTGCTTTTTCTCGATCTGGATCGATTCAAACTCATTAATGATACACTTGGACATACAGTGGGGGATCAACTTTTGCAGGCTACCGGAGAAAGACTTAGTGCTTGTTTAAGGGAAGGGGATACTGTGTCTCGGCAGGGGGGAGATGAATTCCTAATTCTTCTACCCGAAATGCGTACAGAAGACCAAGTCGCACAGGTGGCCCAAAAGCTCGTAAGTATCTTCACTACACCCTTTCAACTGCATGAGCAGCAAATCTATATCACTGCAAGCCTTGGTATTGCTATCTTTCCTACTGACGGAGAAGATATCGACACCTTGATTAAACATGCTGATACCGCTATGTATCACGCTAAAGAAGAGGGGCGTAATCGCTATCAGTTTTATACCCTTGCTTTTAATCGTACTCTTTCCGAGCGATTGGGCTTGCAGAATGATATGCGACGAGCTTTGGCCTACGAAGAATTTGTACTTTACTTCCAGCCACAGTATCGAATCAGTGATGGTCAGATGTGTGGTATGGAAGCTCTGGTGCGCTGGCAGCATCCTGAGAGAGGTTTTCTTCTACCGAGAGATTTCATTTCGACGGCTGAAGAAAGCGGGCTTATTTTACCCCTGGGAGAATGGGTCTTGCGCAAAGCTTGTCAACAAAACAAACGTTGGCAGGATATGGGCTATCCACCTGTTCGTGTTGCTGTCAACCTATCTGCACGTCAATTTCACCAGACGAATCTAGTCAAACAGATCGCCCAGATACTTAAAGAGACTGGCTTAGACCCAAAGTGGCTTGAACTAGAAATCACGGAGAGTATAAGTATGGAAAATTCGTCATTAACCCTTACTATACTTCGGGAACTCAAAGCGATGGGGATTCATCTCTCAATGGACGATTTTGGTACGGGTTTTTCGTCACTAAGCTATTTAAGCCAGTTTTCCTTGGATACTTTAAAAATTGATCGCTCCTTTGTGAGCTCGCTTAATATTCGATCGGATGAGAAAGCACGCGGGAATGAGATCGTGACGACGATAATTCAACTTGCGCATAATTTAGGTCTTCGGGTCATTGCCGAAGGGGTAGAAACCAAAGCTCAGCTAGATTTTCTCCGCTCTCAAGGGTGTGCTGAAGTGCAAGGATACCTGTTAGCTAAACCAGTATCAGCTGAAGACCTGGTCTATTACTTAATAGAGATTAGCCAAAATTTAAAGAAGTTCCAAAATACCAACGTGACGTGTGGTTAAGTTAAGTCTAATAGGGTTGAACGTTTAACGCTCCGCTTTGTTCGAAGTTATTAAGTCAAGTGGAAGCTAGTTCTCCTAATATTACCTCAACCTGCTGCGTTCGTTCGTCGCGAATATAGGTTATTGTTACTTTATCGCCGACATTATTTTTATAGAGTTCTCGAATAAGGTCCGAAGGATCTTCTACTTTAACATCGTTAACCATGGTGATGACATCCCCGTTTTTGATTCCAGCCTTAGAAGCTGGTCCATTCGGTAATACGCTTGCAATGTAAGCTCCTTGAGGTTTGTTGTTAATTGTCGCGTAGGAGTTGTATTGATCATCTGTACTCACTAGAAGGGCTGGATGTTTGGCCACACCAGATTTAATTAGTTGATTGATGGTTGGTAGAGCATCGGAAATTGGGATAGCGAAGCCCATTCCCTCAAAGCCAGTTGCCGCATATTTTACCGAATTAATGCCTATAACCTGTCCCTGATAATTCACAAGGGGTCCGCCACTATTTCCGGGGTTGATGGCGGCGTCCGTTTGTATTAGATTGTGAGCTTCTACACCTTGGAGGTTAAGGGCACGATTGGTTGCAGAGATGACTCCTGTGGTCACTGAACGTGCAAATTCATCTCCGACAGGATTTCCGATAGCGATTACCGATTCCCCAACTTCAACGACTGAAGAATCTCCAAGCTCAACTGCCGTTAGATTAGTAGTATCCGAAATCTGTAATACTGCAAGATCAGTGCGTGGATCAGCACCAATGAGTTTCGCATCAAGAGTACGTCCATCACTCAAGCTGACAGTGATCTTTTGTGCGCCCTCGATCACATGATTATTAGTCACGATATATCCCTTTTCAGCATTAACGATAAAACCAGAACCGTTGCCAGCTTGTTGAAGACCTGAGTTTCCTGAAAAGCCCCGGCTGGTTTGGGAATTTGAAACACCCACTACAGCTGGGCCGACATCTTTGGCAATTTGTGCTACTGGGAAATTGGTTTCAGGGGCTGTAACATTCGAAACTTGTGTAAACCCTGAAGCTGTTGTTTGCGTTGGGGAGGATATATTAGTAGGATATATATAGGGGACCGCAGCAACAGTTGTAAGACCACCGATGACAGCGCTCATCAGACAGAGGCTGGCTAAGGCGATGACATTTTTCTTGGGTTTTGAACTGGGGATAGGCCGAATTTCTTCTTCCATTACAAAGCCTCCTCGAGAAAATTAGCATCCTTAGTGAATCTATGTATTAAGGATAACGAATAAGTGTTAAGGAAAATGGTACAAATTATGAAAGTTTATTGGAGCTCAAGTGGGGATTTTGTGAAATAGTAGGACTGTATCAAGGGTGCTGAACTATTGAAAGTCTTTCTCAGGTTGTTTTCATCAAAAACTGTGACGGAATAGGAAGTGTACTATGAAATCTGAAGTAAAACAATCCGTATGCCCTTATGATTGCCCAGATATGTGTGGGCTTTTAGTAGAAGTTGTTGATAATCAAGCAGTAAAGGTGACAGGGGATCCAGAACATCCCTTTACCAGAGGAACTTTATGTCCTAAGATGCATCATTATGAGAGAACTGTTCATTCCCCTCAGAGGCTAACTCAGCCTTTACTGCGTATAGGGGAGAAAGGAGAGGGCAAGTATAAGAAGATTACTTGGGATGAGGGAATTCAACGGATTGTCAACGCTTGGAAGGAGATTATTTCAGAATACGGGGCCGAAGCAATCTTGCCTTATTCATATGCGGGTACCATGGGTCTTGTCCAACGCAATTCTGGAGAAGGGTTTTTCTATCGATTAGGAGCCTCAAGATTAGCTCGTACAATATGCGCCTCATCTAAGGGCTATGGTTGGACTTCGGTTATGGGGGAAACTTTAGCACCCCACCCCAATGAAGTCGAAAAAAGCGACTTTATTATTTTATGGGGAACGAATGCTCTGGCAACAAATATTCACCTGCTGCATAAGGTTCGAGCAGCAAAAAAACGTGGTGCCACGGTTTGGTTGGTTGATACCTATGAGAATCCTACAGCTCAAATAGTCGACAAAGTGGTGCTTGTAAGGCCTGGGAGAGATGGTGCTTTGGCCTTAGGTATAATGCACATCCTAGTGCGTGAAGGGTGGATAGATCAACCCTTTGTTGCTAGATATGTCCAAGGGTTTGAACAACTCCGAACAGAAGTTTTGCCTGATTATACGCCGGATAAAGTAAGTCGAATGACTGGGATTGAAGTAAGCCTGCTCGAAGAGATGGCACTACAATATGCTAGAGCTAGTGCACCCTTTATTGCTTTGGGTTCCGGGCTTTGTCGTTATGGAAATGGCGCCATGACCGTCAGGGCAATTACATGTCTTCCTGCACTCATAGGAGCTTGGAGCAAACCGGGAGGCGGACTGCTGGCTAGTATTTCCACGGGTTCCGCCTTTAATATGAGTCGAGTAATACGCGAAGACTTCTTACAAAAGCCAACTCGTGTTGTGAACATGAATCAGCTAGGGGATGCCCTGACGGAATTATCGAATCCTCCGATCATGAGCATGTACGTATACCACTCCAATCCCGCTGTTGTAGCTCCCGACCAGACTAAGATTATTACCGGACTAAAGCGAGCGAACCTTTTTACGGTTGTCCATGAACGATTTATGACGGATACAGCTCGTTATGCTGACATTATTTTGCCAGCTACAAGTTCCTTAGAACATTCGGACTTATACAGATCTTATGGACATTATGGCATCCAGAAAGCGGCAGCGGTTATTCCCCCAGTCGGTGAAGCTAAATCCAATTGGGAAGTTTTTCAGTCGCTCGCCCATGGAATGGGTTTTAAAGAGCCATTTTTTAATCAAACCCCTGACGACTTAATCAATCAACTGATTGATCCACCCAAGCCATGGCTGGAGGGAGTCGATCAGTTGAAGCTGCGAGCAGGCCAATATGTAGAACTCTCCCTACCAGAGAACTACAAAGCAACCTTTCTTACTTCAAGCGGTAAGATCGAGATATACAATCCCTTGGAAGATGAGCCTTTGCCAATCTACTCAGAGCCCTACGAGGATGATGCCCCTTTTTATCTAATGAGCGCCCCTAGCGTCTATTCCTTAAATTCTTCCTTTAACGAGCGACCTGATTTACTGCGTAAGAGGAAGGCTCCCTATCTCTTAATGAACCCTGAAGACGCTGGTAAAAAGAATTTGCAAGACGGTCAGAAGGTGATCGCTTTCAATGAACGGGGGGAGGTCCGGTTTATTCTTAAGATAACGAAAACCGTTCCCCAAGGTGTAGTTGTAACTGAAGGCTTATTTTCCAGTGAAACTCAACACGGAGGTAGTACTGTAAATGCCCTAACCGCCCAACGCTTAACAGATAAAGCTGAGGGTAGTACTCTATATGATGTTAAAGTCGATGTCCGTTTATGGGAGAATTAACACTGTTTAACTAAAAGCCCGATGATTGATGTGCTCTCACATCGATCGATCGGGCTTTTAATGATCCTTGTTTTAATCCCTCCGACGGAATACTATGTGCTCCATAATCAATACAGCGATTACCCCTACTACAAAGCCATTCCCTAAGACAGGTCTAAGAATTGGGGGGAAGGTATTCAAAACTGCTGGAGGTAGATAAGATATGATGACCCCAAGAATCATAGGCAGACCGATGATTAGGCCAGAGTTAAACTTATAGTTTTGACTCAATGCTACCTGGAGACCACCCGCGATCTGTGAGCACATCAGATAAACCATGGAGCTACCGATTACTACGGAAGGGATGCTGCCTAAAACAGCGATGGTTTTAGGTAAAAAGGATAACATTAATAGTCCAATGCTTGTTGGAATCAAGGTGTATCTAGAAGCTGCTCCGCTGGCGATAATTACCCCCGAACTGAAGGAAAAATTCACCGACCCGATGACTCCTAGGAAACCTGAAAGGACATTAATCAATCCAGTCACAATAACCCCTCTTGTAATCCGTTTTTCCATGTTATCCGGTTTAATTAGTTCATCGACTGATTGAATTGATCCTAGATCATTGACAGAGAGAGCAAGAAAACAAATCAAAAAGGAGAGGAAGACACCCGAATCGAAGACGAAGGAAGGGCGTAGCCCGTTCCAAAAGGTAGCAACTGTCGGAAGGTCGTAAGTAGAAGGAAGTGATTGTGGGAATATAAGGAAATGAGCTAAAGTTCCTCCGAGTATAGCCCAAAAGATGAGGGTTGATTTCCATAAACCTCTCAAATAGTTCGCTGCAATAAACATGCTGAATATCATAACTAAGGAGAAGCACAGGTGGGCAAAGGAACTTGCCTGAGTCGTTGGAGTAGTAATTAGATTAAGAATCATGGGTGTAAGTGTCAAAGCAACCAGAATTAGAATCACCGCTATAACAGTTGATGTGAAGAGTTTCTTAAGTTGGGCAAACAGTCCAGTAACGCTTATAGCTGTTAATAGTAGTCCGCCTAAGAAAATCGAGGTATATACCGCTTCAAGGTTGCTCTTTCCTCCGGCCGCCATGCCTACTAAGAAGACCGTTGCCGGACCGATGATGATAGGAAGGCGGTGTCCCCAGACAACTTGTGAGAATAGGGCTATGGCGACTACAAAAAAAAGCTTTTGAATGTAAACGACCTGTTGGCTTAACCCGCTAGGATGAAGACTGGTTACTGCAGTTCCCATAATAAGAATAATGGGGGCTATGATTGCCAGCCATTGTATACTAAATAACAGGAGATGCCCCAAAGGGGGAATTTCATTAAGTGCGTATTTAAACTTCATGTGTTTCACCTACTTATTTTGGTAAATGTAGTTACTTTTGAAGACTAATACTTATTATAGCTTAAAAAGGGACTATGTACATCCCTAAGGTATCTTTAGTTGGGGAAGGAAAGGGGGTTTGATTATCTTTAGTGCTCAGTGGATCTATATTGTGTCTTTTTTCTTTTTATAGGCGCGTTACAAACTTATAGAACATAAATTAAGGAAAGAGATTTGCGCGTGCTTAGAGGAGGATAAATATGCAAATACATGTAATAAGATCCGGTGAAACTCTTACTAAAATAGCCCAGGCTTATGGTCTCTCTGTTCAAGAGATTGCAGAAACTAACGAAGTCCCGGATCGAAATAGGTTAGTTGTAGGTCAAACCTTGGTAATACCAACCTATGGGGAATACCACTGGGTTCAGCCTGGAGAAAGTCTATGGTTAATCAGTCGACGCTATAATGTCACGGTAGAAGAACTAGTCCGAATTAACAATATCCAAAATCCTAATAACATTCCAATTGGTTTACGCTTATACTTGCCCCAGAAACCAAAGCGGGTGGTAGAAACAAATGCTTACATTGATCCAAGGATGACTAGAGGCCGATCAGCGGCTGCTGTTGATAAAGTAGGAGAGCATCTTACCTACCTGGCTATTTTTAGCTATGCAGTCAATCGGAACGGAGAGCTTACTCCGGTTGAGGACCAGCCATCGTTAAATGCTGCCTTTAATGATAGAGTACTACCTTTATTAGTTTTAACTAACTTTGAAGAAGGTCAATTCAGCACGGAAATTGCCACGGCAATCTTGACGAATGAAGCTTTGCAGGATCGCGTGCTAAATCAGGTGCTTCAGATAATGGAGGAAAAAGGATATAGAGGTCTTGACTTTGACTTCGAGTATTTGGGAGCAGAAAATAGAGAACGATATGTTCGCTTTTTACAAAAAGCTCGGCAGTTATTAAAGCCTCGTGGGTATTACCTTTCCGCTGCCCTAGCACCTAAGTATCGAGCAGGACAACGGGGAGTTCTATACGAGGGTCATGATTATCAAGCGATTGGTCAAGTTGTCGATTTCATCTTCTTTATGACCTACGAATGGGGATGGTCTGGAGGCAGACCAATGGCAGTGTCGCCACTACCACAAATGAGACAGGTAATGGAGTATGCGGTATCTGTCGTACCCAGAGAAAAGATTATGTTGGGGATGCCCTTGTACGGCTATGACTGGACACTTCCCTATGTAGAAGGGGGAAAGTTTGCGAAGTCTTTCAGCCCTCAAAGGGCTTTGGAGCTCGCGATTCGCTACGGTGTAAGCATTAATTATGACCAAACTTCTCAAGCTCCATGGTTTAGATATACAGACGAACAGGGAAATCAGCATGAAGTTTGGTTTGAGGATGCCCGAAGCATGCAGGCTAAATTTGATTTAGTCAAGGAACTTGGGATTCGAGGCTTCTACTACTGGGTATTAGGAAATGACTTTCCTCAAAATTGGCTATTAATTGAAGATAATTTTGTGGTGCGTAAACTTATATAGAGGGACGAGAATGTTTGTGGTGAATACAAGGAAACTATAGAGCAAGTAGCCTACCACTCAACTAGGTAACTACTTGCTCCTATACTTAAAACTCGAGTAAGCGACCATACTCAACTTAAACACTAGGAGGATGTCTTAAAGACACCCTCCAATTAAACATAATACGAAACTCATTGTTTAGGAGCAGTACCTTGACCAGCAGCATCAACGGCAGTACCTGCTCCTGGAGTTTTCCCTGCATCAGGTCCAGTCGCACCCCCAACAGCTGACCCTACTCCCAGATTTGCTTTGAGTTGTGCTTGTCGGGCCAAATCAAGCCCCTCACTGAGTATTCTTAAGGCCTCTTTAGGACTGTGCCATCCCATACTATTCTCCGCTGAAATGTAATCCCATCGCCACTGGGCTTGACGGTGCAAGTTTCTTGACTCATTCATCATATCAGCTTTAGCAGCAGGGTTCTTAGCAGCGGTTGTAATGGCATTTATCGCATCTGAAAGAGCCGTTTCTAAGGAAACTTTTGCCTTAAACACTGTATCCTGTGTCCCGATGACTTGATTTTTTAGGTACTCTTCGCTCTGATTATGACAGGTTTGACAGGATTGAGAAATATGATTAAGTGGACTTTGGAGATGATGAGAGGACATTTTGGTTTGACCCTGTTTTACATAGGGCATATGGCAGTCTGCACAGGCAACGCCATTTGCTGCATGAACCCCTGTTGAGAAGAGTTCGTAATCTGGATGTTGAGCTTTTAGCATAGGAGACTGGCTTTCTTTATGATCCCAATCTTTGAAGTTAATCTCGTTATATAACTTTTCTGCATCATCCATTTTTAAGCCGTAGTTCCAAGGAAAGGTGACTTTCTTGTTTTCTGGTTTGAAATAATACTCAACATGGCATTGGGCACAAACCATGGTACGCATTTCTTGACGACTAAAATTGGCAGGATCCATTCCTCTGGTTTTCAACGCGTCAAGAAGAGGAACACTTGTGATCGTAAGGGCCATAGTTTTGGGGTCATGACAGTTAGCGCAGGAGACCGGATGCTTTATCTGGTCCTTTAGGTCTAAAAATGGAGTTGACCAGAAGGCATCCCCCATTGTATCAACCAATGGTTTTACGTTAGGACTCTTGCAATTCCAGCAGGAGCTGATAGTTTTTGCCCCTACACGCTGAGTACCCGTAACATCTTCTAAAGCCCAAACATGCCCTCGTTCTTCGTTATAATCTTCCGAAAAAGGGTATCCGGCAAATAGTTTAATTTGAGCAGGGGATTCTTTCAAGTGGGATTCTGGAACGGAACCACCGTATTTGGAATTTCCTTTGGTTTGTTCCTTTTGCTTTAGGTAACTAGCATATTGATCAGGGTATACTTTTCCCCAGACAGCAGGATCTAGTTCTCCTTCAGGTATAGCAGCCGTTGTGGAAGGGGTTGGGGTTTGCTGATTACATCCGAGTGCAAGAACCGCTATCATTATTAACATAAGACCAAGTAATAGGGAACTTTGCCATAATTTTTTCATTAATTAATTGCCTCCATTCTTAACGTATTACCGTATAGATAGGTTGACTACTGAAAGGTTGAGTGGGCGTATCATGTGGCTCTCCGCGATGACAATCAAAACACTGTTTTCCATCACTAGTGTTAATTTGGGCAACGACGGTGGAATGACAGCGAAGACAGTTTCGCTGAAGTATTTTTCGACTCCATTCTTTAGTATGTAGTGTATCAGGTGGATCAAAGGTGTTTTTGTAATAATCTCTGGCACCTGAATATCCTTTGTAGGCGATTTGCTCCAAGATATTATCATGAGGAATGTGACAATCCTTACAACCGACTCCGTTTGTTTCACGATGTACACTGTGAAAAGAGGTTTCATACGGTGGCTTCATAATGTGACAGGTTGTTCCGCAATAATGGGTAGTCGATGTTCGCTCATATTGACCTACAAGAAAAATTCCGAAGACTATTAAGAGGGGTAAGCTGATTAACAGCCACTTTTTTGTCCTTGACGATAAGTTTTTCATAAGAACCTCCTCCCACTTTAATCAGTTCTAGTATGAACGTAATATCTTATAATATGTAAGGGCTATCTGAAATATTGCCATGTAACAATGGAACTTGAAAAAGGACCCTAGGCCAAGCAAGAGCTTGAAGCCTAAGGTCCTATAAGCAGTGGGATAAGTTAAATTGGGTCGGAATTATTTTAAAGTACTCTATTTTAGGAAACCATTAAGAATTGTATCCTCGGCCTCCTGCTCAGAGAATCCCATGGACATTAATTTGATCAATTGTTCGGATTCTATTCTGCCAATGGCAGCCTCATGCACCAGTTGTGCTTCGCTATGATGGGCTGAAATTCTTGGGGTCGAAAGAACTTGGGCGTTATGCATGATAATTGCATCGCATTGTATATGACCTCGACCTTTATTTCGACCAACTAAATCAAAATAAAATACTTGCTTTGAATCGTCCTGAGCAACAGAACGGGATATTATCTGGGCGGAAGAATCTGCTCCAAATAATTCTACAATTATATTTGATTCTGCTTGTTGATCTTTGTAGGTAAGAAGTCTTTCCGTCACAACAAGCTTCGCATTATCCATTAGGCGAATTTCTGTATCCCTTTTTGTTTGGTCAATTCCCTTTATTTGAACTAGTTCGAGCTCGACCACAGCACCTTCTTCGACCTCAATGATTGTTTTAGGATTTAAGACCCTTTGTCCTTCGCCGTTACCCTGTCCATAATGCTTTTCTACATATTTAAGTTTGGCGCCTTTTCTAACGAAAAAGGTGTGTATTCCGTCATGCTGGGATTTGTGGTGTCCTGCATTATGTATTCCACATCCCGCAACGATCAGTACGTCAGAGTATTCACCAACTTCAAAGGTATTATAAACAACATCGTTAATGTTTTCTTCTGTTACGATAACTGGGATATGGACACTTTCTCCTTTGGTATAGGGTTTTATAATAACATCGATCCCTGACTTATCTGCTTTGGTGACAATATCTATATTTGGGGTTGTGTTACGCTGTATTCCCGAACCATTTTTACGGATGTTAAAAGCCCCTTGGGGAATCTCATGAAGGTCAGCCACTTTCTCTAGCATCAGTTTATCCAACGCATTCAGCATTTTGACCAACCCCTTTCACGCATTTAGTACTGCATGCACAATCACCGTTATTCATGATTCCGGCAAGAATAATATCTCGTTCAGATTGAGCACTGATCGCTCCATTAGACATAATAATTATTTCGTCCGCTAGCTCCATGATTCGTTCTTGGTGGGAGATAATGATAATGGTAGTATTATATTTCACGTGAATATCCCTAAAGGTTTCAGCAAGCTTTTGAAAGCTCCATAAATCAATCCCGGCTTCAGGTTCATCAAAGACCGCAACCTTTAGATTACGGGCAAGTACTGTAGCGATTTCGATTCGTTTCATTTCTCCGCCTGAGAGACTGGCATCCACGTCTCTATTTAGATAATCCTGAGCACATAATCCGACATCATATAGTAAATCGCAAATATTTACTTTTTCCGGATTATGTGAGGCAGCCATCTTTAGAAGTTCTTTTACTTTTATGCCCTTAAAGCGTGGCGGGCTCTGAAAAGCATACCCAATACCCAGACGTGCTCTCTCTGTAATAGTCAGGCTGGTAATAGCTTGTCCGTCCAGTAGAATTTCGCCTGAGGTAGGATTATAAACTCCCATAATAATTTTGGCCAGAGAAGATTTTCCTCCACCATTTGGCCCTGTAACCACATATATTTTTTTGTCATGGAATTTTAGATTAATATTTTTTAGAATTTCAAAACTTGTATCTCCTTCTATTTCCAGAGATACTTTTTGTAGCTCAAGCATTCAGACTCCTCCTCTATGTCAATTATGTTCACAATAACATAATTCTACATTTTATTATAGCTGAATTGATAAAAGTATTGTATAAAAAAGAATTAGAAATAGTATTACCTAACCTTGTAATGAATGGAAAGAAAAGACTGAGTATGTAGCGCAACGGTCGTAGGAGACCGTTGCAGATTCCAATTAAGCGAATTCTACTGTTCCACCAGCTGATTGAACTGCATTGATAATTGAGTCGAGATTCGCAGCGGTACTAGATCCGCCACCAAGGAAAGGCAAACGAATAATTAAACAAATGCCACTAGGTGAAGCGACTTCGATAAGGTTTAACAGATTGACGACAGCACCCGGTGGAATAAAAATTCGTAGCAGTGTTCCTGGCAGTGGACCGCATTGAGGTGGTTTTGGTTTTGGTTTAAAGCATGCTTGGGGTGAATTAGATCCGCTGAAAAGCATAATATCACTCCTCTTCTTTCATGTGACTGTTTACACAGTCCATAAGATCTCCAAGATCAGAGGGGAAAGTTATAGAGTGATAACATTTGCTTTCTGCTCTATTGTATGATTGATTGTCCAAGATGGTTACAACGGAAAAGCAAAGCATGATTTATAGAGAGGCACAGGGTCCAACTGAGCATTTGCCACAAACATCGCAAAGACCTAAATCGGGAAAGCGTTTATCTACGTCTAATAACTCTGTATAGCATCGTTGTTTGTCCAAACCTTCGAGTGTCAAAGCTCCTGTAGGGCAGTTTTTAACACAAAATTGGCATTTTGAATCTTTAAGGTATAAACAATTCTCTATGCTTCCACGAGGAGATGCTGGTATTTTAGCGGAAATAACAGTACTGCCAAAACGGCCTGCGCATCCAGCTTTGGTAATTAGGAGGTGATTAATCCCGAAAGTACCCAGCCCTGCAACATAGGCCATGCTTTTGTTAGACCAACTCGCAGTGAGATCTTGTTCATTAAAATTGTGGGTGGCCGGCTGTGTAACTACATTTATTCCGAGAGGAGTTAGTTCTTTCTTAAGCTCAGAGCTGATCCTTTTGATGAGGGCGTTCGTTTCTATGTAGGCTACAGCCCACTCTCTAGCTACTTCAGGGCTTTTTCGATTAGCATTCACAATTGTTTCTGCGAAAGGTAGGAAGAACGCTATAACCGTTTCAGCGCTTGGAAGGAGTTCTGTTGGGTGTAAATGATGGGGACCAACAATTTCTTTCATTTGATCAAATAATGGATCATGGGCAGAGGCAAATCCTATCAATGGTTTGCGATATTGGGTAATAGTAGTGACATTCTCGACTTGGCGGTTAATTAAGTCTATAATCTTCTCTGCTAACATCTGCAATAGCTCCCATCTCCTCTAGTTAGTCTTCTCAATACTAGTATGATAAAGCATAATACATATGAAACAGGGTTCTGTCCTCCCTGTTTCGCTAAACGACGTTTATAATCCATTCTTTAAAAGAGTCGACACTATCAAAGGCTTTGGCTGGATTCATTGCCAACACTTTTTGAGCTTGTGCAGTTTCGGCCCAAAGTGCGCTAATTGGTAAAACACCCACTTCTCTAGCAGATTGAACATCATAAGCAATGTCACCCACATAAGCGACTTCATCAGGCGAAAACTCCCATTGGTCTAGAATTTGCTGAATATGTTCAGGTTTACTGGCTCGGTCTTCTGAACCAGTTGTTATAACTTCAAAATATTTCTTTAATCCCGAATGTTTTAGAGATATTTCCATGCTGCCAGCACCTTTTCCGGATACAAGAGCTAATTTGATTTTCCTATCATGCAACAAGGTAAGAGCTTCGACAATACCAGGAAATGGTTCAGCATAGGGCACATGAAGACGGTTATATTCGTTAAGATAAAACTGCAAACTTTCTCTCCAAGAATCAGGATACAATTTTTTAAAGATTCCTTCTTCCGAAGGTCCAAATAAGGAGGATAATTCTTCATTAGAGTATTCTCGGCCAGAGAATTCTAATAAGGTACGACTTAAACTGGTGCGTACCACTGGCAAAGAATTAATTAACGTCCCGTCCAGGTCAAATATAAATCCTTTAAGTTTCATTGTTTACCCCTTAAGTACTAGAGTTAACTGACTTTTTCTGATTAATTTTATAACAAAATTAGGATAAACGCTATACCTACTTACCTACTCTCTTTTTTGTTTGCTTATTAATCATATTTAGTAGAGTTATAGTTCGGCGATTGGCCCAGCGTAATTCCGTCGCTACGACAGAAACTTCCATTAATGCTCGTAAATAGAAGACGCCGCTAACTTTACGGTTCCACTCATCAATAGCCTGGTCAAATAATTCCCAATAAACAATATCTTCCTGATGAAAGCCTGGACTTTTCTTGTCTGAGATTCCTAGGTGTAGAGAACTAATAAGTCCAGCAAGCTTCTCGTAGCCAACGGACAAGATTTCTATAATTCCCTGAAATTCCGCTGTTATTGCTTCCAGTTCAGCGGGAGAATAGGACTCTCTTCTTCTATTGACTCGCTGTGCTGTCATTTGATTAATGCTTTCTCCACGTTCGATAAAACCACGACAAATTTCCAATAGTCGTTCTATAAAGGGAGGGTTGTCTTCATAAGTCATTTCTTCTCGGGCATGATCATATAGGATAGTCACTTCCTCCAACAAGTTATTCTGTTCTTGTGGATCAGGTTTTTCATAGTAGGAAAGGTCACCTGCATGAATGAAAGTACGTAGACTATCCAAAAAATAATTCGAGGTGAGAAGAACAAGAGAGGGAAGAGTACTAAGAAACTTCGATTTATATTTAGGCGGTGCTAGGATTCGGTTAATTAATAGGGCGACCCCAAGACCGACAAAAATGCTGAGAGATCGGGATGAGGCATTGATGAGAAAAGTTTCTCGGGGAGAATCGAGGATAAAAATAATTGATACTATCCCCATGACAATCCCGTTCGACCAACCTATCCAATTACACAACAAAATAAGAAAAACTGCCATAGCTCCAATGAATAAGGGATTCGTTCCAAAGAGTAACCCTATTATTAAGGAGAAAGTTACAGCGAGTAAGTGAACCCCGATTTGTTCCCAAGCATTCGTTAAGGATTTACTAACGGAAGGTTGCATATTTACAACAGCCGTAATGGCTGCAAAAGATGCGGGTTCGATATTAAATACTTTACAGATGAAAAGTGACGCTGCTACAGCTAGTCCTGTTTTAATGGTACGTGCTCCAATAAGCATTTTGGGCCCCCCTTTTTAACTCACCAATTTAATAGTTTATCATAGGTGTAGTTTAGAAGCTAATGACTTATAATTAGTTGGAAAAATAAAGCTTTCCGAGCTGTATCAAAGAATCTTTTTGGAAAAGAAGGAGAAAATGTTGCTAGGTTAAGCTTTATAAGTGTTAGTATAAATAAAGGGATTCAAGGATATTTTGCCGAATAGCAGAATGTTAGTTAATAAAATAAATTATGGAAAAACCAATTACTAGATTTATTAATCCATTAGGTTTATTTGACAATCGGGAAGGAGAACATAAAAGTCTATGCGTATTGTCATAGTTGGAGCGGGTAAAGTAGGATTCAGTTTGGCCCAGCGATTATCTGAAGAGGGACATGAAATTACAGTAATTGAGCAAGATGAAGAGCGGCGTCTCATCGTTCAGAATGGCTTGGATGTGATGACAATCAGTGGAAACGGAGCTAGTCCGCAAATTCTTGGGGATTTTAGTTTGTTGAAAGCTGATCTGATGGTGGCTGTAACAGACAGTGATGAAGTGAATATGATTGCTTGCATGGCCGCTAAACAAGCAGGGATAACTCGTACTATTGCTCGTGTAAGAAATCAGGAGTATGCTGGGAGAAATCAGCTTGAATTCAATAAGGCCTTAGGTATTGATCTAACCATCAACCCGGAAATGGTAACAGCCGTTGAAATAAGCCGGATTCTTCTCACTCCAGCCGCTTTGGATGTCGAAGACTTCGGAGATGGCAGAGTGCGCCTCTTAGAAGTTCGCGTTAGAGCGGAGTCCCCATATGTGAATATACCTCTTAAGAAATTGACGTTACCAGAGCGGATACTCGTTGTCGGAATCCTACGTCAGAACCGAATGATTATTCCTCATGGTACGGATTGTTTATTGCCCCAAGACAGTGTTTTCTTTGTCGGGGCACAGAGTGCTATTGAAGAATTCAGCGAGCAATTCTCTGAGCGGAAAACCAAGATTCAGCGTGTTATGATCATTGGTGCCGGTCGAATAGGAAGACATCTAGCAAGAATTTTAGACGATGTTGGAATTTCAATTAAAGTAATTGAAAAAAGTCGTGAACGTTGCAGTGAATTGGCAAAGGTTATCGATAAGGGACTTGTGCTGTGTGGTGATGGTACGGATATTGATCTTCTAATCGAAGAGGGAGTTGGGGAAACGGATGCCGTCGTTTGCCTAACCAGTGATGATAAGCTGAATTTATTGCTTGCTCTTTTAGCTAAAGATTTGGGAACGCAGAAGACGGTCGTTCGGGTAGGCCGTTCAGAATATATGGCCCTCATGGGGAAAGTAGGGGTTGATGTGATCCTTTCTCCCAGACTTTTAACTGCGGGGGTAATATTACGACAAGTGCGCCAGGGGGAAGTGGTTTCTGTATCACTATTGGAAGGCGCCAAAGCTGAGGCTATGGAAATCGTGGTTTCTGCGAAATCCTCGATCATTGGTCGTAAACTTAAAGATGCAAAGATACCAGATAATATTTTGATCGGAGCCCTTGTAAGAGGGGACGACCTTATTATTCCTGATGGAAACACTATACTTCATACTGGAGATCGCGTTGTTATCTTCACGCTTCCAAACTTAGTTAAGAAAATTAGCAAAATATTTTAAGGCAGGGTAAGGTAATGAACTATTCATTTGTAGGTAATATTCTTGGCCGTTTAATGATTGCCTATGCTGGATTTATGGGAATCCCTTTTCTAGTAGCTTTGGTCTGGCAGGAGGGGAGCATGCTCTCGTTTCTACTCTCCATAATTATAACTTTCGTTGTAGGGCTCATTCTATTGGCCTATGGACAGAAAGACGGGCGCATGGGTGTGCGGGAAGGATTTGTTATCGTCGCTGGTGCTTGGCTACTTACAAGTTTTACTGGAGCCTTACCCTATGCAATTAGTGGAGCTGTACCTACCTATCTTGATGGGTTGTTTGAGTCAGTTTCAGGTTTAACCACTACGGGTGCGAGTGTCATTGATAATGTTGAGATACTGCCTAAGAGTGTTCTTCTTTGGCGAAGCCTAACCCATTGGCTCGGAGGAATGGGGATTATCGTTTTATTTATCGTCCTTCTTCCCAATATGACGGGTGCAGTTCATCTATTCAATGCAGAGGTTACCGGGCCGACGTCCGAAAGGGTACTCCCTAGAATCCGAGATAATGCTCTAAAACTTTGGCAAATCTACATGGGTTTTACAGTTTTGCAGTTTGTTCTTTTGTTATTAGTAGGTATGCATTGGTTTGATGCTATTAATCATTCTTTTGCAACGATGGCTACAGGGGGATTTTCGACCAATAATACTAGTATAATGTACTATGATAATTTGGCGATTGAACTCATTATAGTGGTTTTCATGATCATTGCAGGTGTTAACTTTGGATTATATTTTCAAGCTTGGCGCTCCGGGATTAGCAAGATATTTAGAGATATTGAGTTTCAATTTTATCTGGGGATTATCATAGTCTCGACTCTTCTAATTTCCCTAAGCCTGTGGTGGACTATGGGTATTGAAGGGGGAAATTCACTAAGACAAGCACTCTTTCAGGTTGTCTCAATTATTACCACTACGGGTTTTATGTCAGCTGACTTTGATCAGTGGCCCTCCGTAACCAAGATTATCCTTTTATGTCTCATGTTTATAGGTGGATGTGCAGGTTCTACTGCCGGTGGAATGAAAGTGTCTAGAATTATACTTCTTTTTAAACTTGGTTGGGTAGAGTTAAAAAGAACAATTCACCCTAAAGCAGTAATTAATGTACGTTTTGCTAAAAGGTCCGTTGATCCTGTTATTCTTAATACAGTATCCGTTTTTTTCTTTCTCTTTTTCTCTATTTTTGCATTTGCCACTCTGCTCCTCGCTGCAACGGGGTTGGAGCCCTTTGATGCCATGAGTGCGGTGGTTGCAACTTTGGGAAATATCGGTCCAGGTTTTGGGGTAGTCGGTCCCTCAACAACGTATTCTTCAATTAACCCCTTCGGTGAAAGCGTCCTTATTCTCTGCATGCTCCTTGGTCGACTGGAGATCTTTACTTTGCTGGTAATCATTCAGCCGGAATTTTGGCGCAGCCGTAAAGGGTGGTAGGTTTTATGGGAAGTCTTCTCACATCGGATAAAGGAAGTATAGAAAGGGATAGGAAAGATGATCGAGATTAGAAATGCTAAAGAAATTGATTTTGAACAAATCTGGACGATCTTACATGAAGTCTTTTCTAAGGGAGATACATATTCTTTCTCGCCTAATATTTCTAAAGAAAATGCACTGCATATTTGGGGAGAAGTACCATTAGCAACCTATGTGGCAACACAAAATAAAGAAATTCTAGGGACTTATTATTTAAAGCCTAACCAACCTGGTTTAGGGTCACACGTTTGCAATGCGGGTTATGCGGTCAGTACTGAGTCTAGAGGTAAAGGGATCGGTAAGCTGATGTGTATGCATTCTCTTAAAGAAGCTCGTGTTTATGGGTTTAAGGCAATGCAGTACAACTGTGTAGTAAGTTCTAATCATCCAGCCATTGAATTATGGAAGAAATGCGGTTTTAACATAGTTGGGACTCTTCACAAGGCGTTTAAACATAGGGAAAACGGATTTGTCGATGCTTTTGTTATGTATCAATGGTTTGATGATATTCAAGAGCCATAGCAAAATTTAATGACATTTAATGGATAATCAATTTTCACTTCAGTACGTTTGATGATACGGGCTGTAAACTTTAGTTTACGGCCCGTTTATCATGCTAATGCTGTTCGAAAAATACACCTGATTTTATTCGTCTAAAAGCATGGACCATGCAATGGGTAACAATAAAAAAGAAAAAAAAACCATTGTGAAAATTGTCGTATTATGTTAGATTATCGTAGAAAGAGTAATTAATGAATCTAATTGCTATTCCCTGTTTTCCATTATCGTGACTGAAGATGCGTATTAAAACGCGAAAGGAGTTGTAAAGAGATGTCACAAAATAAGCGGATAAATTTATCTCGTCGTACTGTGATAAAAGGTGGAGTACTGCTCGGAACGGCTGTTGCAATTGGACTCAATCCTATGAAGTTGGTCCAAGCAGAAGAAACTGTGACGAGCGTTGCAACCAACGCGAAAAAACAAATCGGTTTTAGCTACGATGAAGGCAAATGTATTAAATGTAAGGCCTGTGTATTGGCTTGCCAAGAAACTTACAAATGGGAGAAGGATACTCCTTGGAGAACTCTTCTTCGTAGTAAAAAAGGTGACGTCTTATCTATGAGTTGTAATCACTGTGCCGATCCGGCTTGTGCCAAAGTATGTCCAGTAAAAGCTTATACCAAAAGGGAAAGCGACGGAATTGTCGTTCAAGATTCTAGCAAATGCGTTGGTTGTGGTTATTGCTTGTATGCCTGTCCCTATCATGCTCCTCATATTCAGAAAAAAACCGGTGCTGTTTCAAAATGCCATTTCTGTTATGAACTACAGGATTCTGGATCAGGTCCTCGTTGTATAGGAGCTTGCCCTACTCAAGCCTTAACTATGGGAGATATGAAGGAATTATCGAAAATCGGAAACCTAGATTTTAAAGGACTTCCTAATCCTAATATTACGAACCCATCTATGATTGCAATTCCAAAATAATAAAAAACGGGAGGAGGAATTCAAAATGGGACATTGGGGTTGGCTCATTGCCATATACCTATTTTTGGGTGGACTAGGCGCAGGCGCATATCTGACTTCTTTTGCAGCGGAAAAAGGACTCCTAGGAAAAACAACCAATTTGAATCGAGCGGGTTATTATGTTTCTGGACCCCTTGTTGCTTTTGGAGCCTTTCTATTAATTTTTGATTTAGGGCAAGGTTTAAAGAAACCTTGGCTGATTATCAACATGTTTCTCAATTTTAGTTCGGTTATGACCTGGGGGATTTATATTCTTAGTGCCTTTATCTTTGTAGCCTTTATTAAGGGGTATTTTGTTTGGAAGAAGAAACAAGCTCCAGGTGTATTATCTTATGTCGGCGCATTATTGGCGTTATCAACAGCTGCTTATACAGGAATGCTGTTGGCAGTCGTTGAAGGAGTCCCCTTTTGGAACTCATATATAATGCCAGTAGTTTTTGTGGTATCTGCTCTTTCCACGGGTTTATCATTGACCTCGTTACTAGCACATTTTTTCGAAAAACACCAGGCACACGAGGCACGAGTTACTCAAGTTCACTTAGGATTAGTTGGAACTGAAATTTTAGCACTTGTTGCTTTCTTTGCACTCATTTATTCAGGAAGCCAAGGAGCCGTCGCTAAGGTATCTGCTAACCTTTTACTGACAGAATCTCTTGCTATACCTTTCTGGCTGCTCCTCATAGTAATAGGTTTAGTTGGACCCTTGGTGTATTACCTTCAACTGTCACGTGGTTATAAAAAATCAACTTTGTTGTCGGAAGAACCAGGTATGCATGGGGAAGCAAAACAGGCAACTAGAAGTAGCGCGAAAAGTGGTAAGCTATCATTGCTTTTTGATGGAGCAGTAATGGTTGGTGGACTAACTTTAAGATGTTTGATTGTTTTCGCAGCACTTCCTGTTTGGAATGGTCAAATAGGTTAATATTAGGTGTCTTCAAATAAATACGCTAAGGTTTAAGAGGGGAAGTATAGCTTCCCCTTTTTTTGTACGTGAGAAGAAGGTAATAAATGCCTTCGAGTCAATTAGTTTTTTGAGGGATTGTTTCCAGGCTGGTTTCTAGGTAAACTAATAAGGGAAATGTAATCTAAACAAAGCACTACCTACGACCAGAAGTATGAGGAGGCTACGAAATGTCTAGAAAAGCTTATACTGCAGATGGTGCAGTAGCTATTGGCCCATATTCCCATGCAGTCGAATCCGGCGATCTTATTTACCTTTCCGGTCAAACTCCTATAGATCCGGCATCCGGGAAACTCGTTCCAGGCGATATTAAAACTCAAACTGAACAATGCTTTAAAAACTTATTCAATGTTTTATCGGCATCAGGTTTAACACCCGATAATGTAATTAAGGTAAATGTTTTTCTCACGGATATGCATAACTTTGACGCTATGAATTCGGTCTACAAAAAGCAATTCTCTGCCCCTTATCCTGCTCGCACAACCATTGGTGTCGCCTCACTGCCGCTAGGGGCCCAAGTTGAAATTGAAATGATCGCTAGAAGAGATGACTAATTTTCACTTCGCCATCATATCTCGAGTCTGAAATAAAGAAGGCATCTAGAGAAGGGATTATTAGACATGCTTGAACGTCACGTCATAAAGTATTTAGCGCCGGGATGGTTCGCGGTAGTCATGGGTACAGGAGGGCTTGCCAATATCTTGTTTCAATGGCAAAAAGGTTTTCAAGGAGGATATATTCTGAGTTTAGTCATTGCGCTAATTGCAGTTGGTTTATACTTCTTGGTACTCGTACCTTGGGTTATTCGATGGTTTTGGTTTTTCGATTATGTGCAAAGGGATCTTCATCATCCAGTAGCAAGCAACTTTTTCGTCACTATGCCTGTAGCAACCATTATTGTAGGTACGAATGTTTATACAATTTGGAGTACATATCTAGGTGAAACTATGACCTTTATTATTTCCATAACTGCCTGGATCATAGGGGTAATTGGAGTGGCCTTTTTTTCTTTTTATACAACGTTTAGGATTATTCGAGTTGAAGAGTCGCCCAGGCCAGAAACCACAAATTTTTCTTGGATCATGGCGCCGATCGCCAATATGGCTACCTTGTTGTTAGGAAACTCCGTATTAGTTCTAAGTTTAAGTCATAAGCCCATGTGGAGCATGTCAATATTAGTTGTCAACATCATTATGCTAGGGATCGGGTTCTTCCTTTTCATATTTATTAGTGCTGTGATTTTTGTTCGGCTAATTCAGCACGCTCTTCCTCCGGCAGACTTAACTCCTTCTTTTGGAATCCTATTAAGTGCTGTTGGTCTGGCCGTAATCGCTATTGTTGATATTACAACAAGCGCTCAATATCTTGGGATATTGACCTCCATTGAGCTAGCCTATTTGGGAGCGGCTATTATATGGGGGTTTGGAATTTGGGTGATTGGGATCACTGGACTCATTTCTATCCATTATGTGCGTAGAGGCGGAATCCCTTTTGGATTGGGATGGTGGGCATATATCTTCCCTTTGGCAGCCTATACTATAGCAAGTCAGAAGATAGCTTCAATTTTTCTTTCGCCTCTTACCTATGGGTTTTCGGCATTTTTAACGTTTTTTTTGGTTTTTCTTTGGAGCTTTGTTTTTTTAAAACCATGGCAAGTGCTTTCAACGGCAAACTATTTTTGGGAATCCCGATTAACCCAAGTGAAAATCAAAGAGCTTAAGTTGGCGTAAAATCATAAATGCGGTATTATTGTAAGTAGAAGCTTAACTTTATTTTAGTGGAGGACGTGAAAACAAATGGCAATTACGGCACAGCGTATCTATTCTGAACAGTGGAATCCTACAGAGGAAGATATTAAGAGCCTTTTTCCCATGGCCGACTTAATAGCAGAACTTGGTAGGGACCCAGGCATAAAAGTACTACGAGATGACGAAATTCGACTTCAATACCCCGGCCAATATAACATCTCTGTTCAAGCTAGAGCATACAACCTGAGGCTGACTCAACTCTTACAGGAGTATTTCACCAACTACTGTAATAGTCCAGAGTTAGCGGGTTTGCTAGGGGTCCAAATACCACAAATTATGTGGGTGGATACACTAGGATTTGAAGACCCTTTAATTAGCCTTCACATTTCGAAGCTGAACAAACAAGAAATTTTTATTAATGATATTGTTTTGGTTAAAAACAATGATTTTGACTTATTAAGTGATGGACTTATCGAAAAGGTACTTGATAATTTGAGGGCTTTTGCCCGAAATCAAGGGGTTAAATATATTTCCGGATACGCTGCAAATCGCAGTACTCTAAACCTATTGAAAAGTAAGGGGTTTTTAGAAGATACCAGAGAAAGTATGGGTAATGATTATCTATGGAGATTGGCAGTTATCAGAGGTGAGCAATTGCCCTTCTATGAAGAGCTGTAGACTATGACAAATATAATAACGGTTTTTTCGGATTTCTTATGACCTTTTTGCATGATAGGGAAAGTCCCCCTTGACCAGTTGGCCAGGGATAAAAATTTAACCATAGAATGGAAGTCCTTTGAGCTTAGACCTGAGGGAATTGAACTTCCCGAAAAATCACCGGAATATCTGGCCAGAGCCAAGGCTGGAATTGAAGCCTTAGGGAAAAAGTATGGGCTCCAAATGATCTTTAATGAAAGAAGTAAGCACTCAAGATTAGCCCTTGAAGGCGCAAAATTTGCAGAAGATCAAGGGCTTGGTAATGTATATCATGATGCGGTTTTTACAGCACAATTTCAAAATCAGCAAAATATTAATGACCTAAATGTTCTATGTGAGCTGGCAGAACGGATCGGATTGAATCAGGAAGAATTTAAGCAGGCGCTTATTACTAGAAAATATGAACAAGCTGTTTCTCGGGACGTAGCTGAAGCTCAGAGATTAGGGATTCAAAGTGTTCCGTGTTTTATTGTTGATGGTCGTGCAGTTCATGGAGCCCAGAGCTATGAAGCTCTTGAGAAGTTCCTAAAGGGAACTGCTAGCGGATTTCCTTTAGATATCAAAGTGTAGTCATTGTCCAAAAACTTGGTAGATATAAAAACTTTTAGAGAGGGTAAGTTAATTTTTCAAGTTTTATTAACTAAGGTATTGCAGATGGTTTTAACAGATGAGCAGAAGAAGGTACTAAAGGGACAAGGTTATATCGCCTATAAAGATGGGGTGCATTTTTCCTGTAGGGTTCAGATTAATGCGGGAAGAATGAATGCCCAGGAAACTCGTAAAATAACAGAGGTATCTGAGATATATGGCAGGGGATATTTTACCCTAACCCAACGCTTAAACGTAGAAATTCCTTGGCTTAAGTATCAGGATCTGGAGAATGTGGCACGGGAGCTTAAGGAAGCGGGCTTATCTATTGGAAGTACTGGAATGAGAGCTAGGCCGGTCCATACTTGTAAAGGAGATGTTTGTCAAGTAAGCTTTTTTAATACAGCGGAAGTGGCTGAACAAATAAACGAACAATTTTATAAAGGGAAATACGATGTTGTACTGCCCAACAAATTTAGAATAGCACTTAGTGGGTGTCGAAATAGTTGCTCGAAACCACAACTTGGATGTATTGGAATACAAGGGCGAAAACCAGGCCAAGTAGCCATTACCATCGGGGGAATGTTTGGCAAAGAACACTTCGTCGGAAGGGAATTACCAGAGCTGTATTCTATCGGTGAGGCACTTATTATAGTGGAAAAGGCTTTGGACTATTATCGTGAAAATGGTCAAAAAGGAGAGCGATTTGCCAGAATGGTGGAGAGAGTTGGTTTTGAAACCGTTGCAAATTTCTTAACAATCTAACCCTATAGGTTAGGTTGTTGGAATCTACAAATACTATATTAGAAACTGGGGTTGAGATCCTTAGAAAAAGGAGGATTTCTACCCTAGTTTTGTATCTTGCATAAGTTACGACTTGAGTTGTTTTATAGGCATCTTTACAAGGGAGTAAGATTTTGAACATTGAGCAAAGAAAGAAACCTAAAAAAAGCATAAGTTCTTGTGGAGAGTTCCCACAAACCCGTGTCTTAATAGTGACAGCAGTCTCCGCAGAAAAGGATGCAATAATCCAGGCGTTACACAATGATCCCAGGTTTGAGGTTTTGGTAGGGGGGGTCGGCTCAGTTGTTGCGGCAGTGAATACGACAAGGGCTCTTGCTGAAGCTGAATATAGTTTGGTTATTAGCGCAGGTATCGGGGGAGGCTTTCCAAGTAAAGCAGAGGTAGGCTCACTTGTAGTGGGGACACAGATCATCGCCGCAGATTTAGGGGCAGAGACTCCAGATGGATTCAATAATCTAGAAACGTTGGGTTTTGGTTTTACACGTATTCAGACTGACTCAACCCTTGTAGAACGTATTACTAAGGCCTTACTAGAGGCTCAACTCCCGGTTCATGCTGGTCCGGTACTCACAGTTTCAACGGTTACGGGCACAACTGAGACTGCTAGGGAACTAACTGCAAGGATAGAGGGAGCTTCGGCTGAAGCTATGGAGGGGTTTGGCGTTGGATGCGCAGCCCTCAATCGAGGACTACCTGTTTTAGAAATTCGTGCAATCTCAAATTTAGTGGGTCCCCGTGACCGATCTGCATGGCGTATCAAGGATGCTCTAGGGATATTAGAAGCTGCTTGCGAAGTATTGGTGGAGGTATTATGATGAAAATTGCGTTTTCTCCTTGTCCTAATGACACGTTTGTTTTTCATGCCTGGGTACACGGGCTGATACCCGGTGCACCTAAGCTTGATGTAACCTACGCAGACATAGATATCACGAATAGTATGGCAGCAGGGTCGAATGGTCCTGATATAGTCAAGATTTCCTACGCAGGGTTACCGTGGGTATTGTCCGAATACGCGTTACTGCCCTGTGGAGGTGCATTGGGTAAAGGCTGCGGTCCATTGTTGCTGTCATCAAATAAAAAAGATATGAACGATAGCACAAGGTTACATAGCTTTCGTGTAGCGGTCCCCAGTGAGCGGTCAACTGCTTATTTGCTTTTTCGGTTATGGGCAGCTCGACATGTACCAGGGGGAATAGGCGAGATTGTTGTTCTCCCCTTTCACGAGATTATGCCCGCTGTACGTGATGGTTTGGTCGATGCTGGACTTGTAATTCATGAGGCTCGTTTTACCTATCCTTCCTATGGGCTGACTCTCATGGTAGACTTAGGAAGTTGGTGGGAACAAGATACTAATCTGCCGATTCCGTTGGGAGCTATCATTGCTCGTAGGTCGCTGGATTTATCCGCAATCACCAGCTGGATTCAGGCCTCCGTCAGATATGCGTGGGCACATCCGGAGGCTTCGAAAGCATACATTCTTCAGCATAGCCAAGAGCTATCAACTGAAGTAACTCAAGCTCATATTGAACTTTACGTTAACGAATTTACAGAGAATATTAGTACCCTCGGGTATAAGGCGGTGGAATCCTTGCTAAGTAGAGCTTCGCAAGAAGGGCTGGTACCAAGCGTTGATTTGGATCAACTATATTTTTAATAGATCAATCAAAGACAGTAACTTACTTCTGCCCCAAGCAAAGTTAATATTTTGCTTGGTTTTTTTTATAAAAAGGGCTAGATTACAATGGAATATTATACCAATAGATGCTTCTGGTGCATATAGTAAAGCTAAGGAGGTGAGTTTCTAATGCATGGTAATTGTTGTAAACCAATCTGTTGTCCCCCACAGTATTGCGTAAGAGATTTCTACGCTCAGCGGTTGATCCCCGTTATTCATCCAGTTGTGAATATTAATCGTCAAAATATCATTGATGTCCCTCAGCATATTTATCAACAGACTTCAAGAAATGTTGTTGTTGAGCAAGGATTTCAAGCTCCAGTTGCACAAGGTAGAGGTTTCCTAGGAGGTCCAGGTTTTCTAGGAGGTAACCAAGGATTCGCTGCTAATCGCCTCTTCTTTTAATCGAGTTGTAAAACTACGAGCCACGCCATTCTAAGCGTGGCTCGTTATACGTTAAGATTAATAACCACATCCTGAGATTAATTCGGATTGTGTTCATCCGACGGATCTAGTAATAACATGCCTAAGGGATTATAATAGCCTTGGAATTGTTTAACTTCTTTGCAATTGGAGAGAAATAATTCTTTTTAAGAAGATTATACTTTAGGAATCAAACTACTATGAGTAGAGCTTTCGTAAAAAATACTATAGAGAAGGAAGTATGAATAAGTGACTAAAATCGAAAGAATACTGGCTGCCACACGCTTTGAGCGAGTTGATCGCATCCCTAAAGGGGAGTTTCATCTCGAAGATGATTTAATTGCGGAATTACTAAATTTAAAAGATACAGTGTCGTTTAAAGATAGAGTTGAGGCCTGTGAACTTTGTGGGCTAGATGCTTTAGCTTTTTCTCCGCCCTTCTCTCAGCCAGACAAAGCCAAGGTTTGGGAGGGTATTAAACTATGGCGAAAAGAAACAGATTTTTTCATTTTCGCTATAATTGACGGTCCTTTTCAAGGAACTGCTAAGCTATTCACGTCGTTTACAGATTATTTGCTGGCAATTGCTAAGCATGACCCTTTGCTTCCGGAGCTCGTCGCAAAATCTGTAGCAGCTAATGTTGAACTCGGACTAAATGCTTTGGCGTCTGGGGCGAACGGAATAATCGTTGCGGATGACATTGCCTATCAAGGTGGTACGTTTATATCACCGGCAGCTCTACGTAAGGACTTTTTCCCTAGCCTGGCAGAGCAGGTTGAGGTTCTAAGCGGCCAGAATGCTCCGGTTTTCTTTCACGCCGATGGAAATTTATTGCCTATAATTGATGATATTATTAATTTAGGTGTTGATGGCTTGCATTCTCTAGATTTTGCTTCACTAGCCGATATCGCAAAAGTCAGACTGGCAACAAAAAATAGACTCTGTTTGATGGGCGGATATGATCTGGCCTGGTTTGAAGAAGACAATCGGACTGATAAGGCGTTGCAATTACTAACCGCGACTTCCCTAGAGTCTATGGAGAGCGGGTATATTTTTGGTAGTAGCGCAGGTATCTTGGGTAGTATTCAAGGGGCAAATAAAGTACTAGATGTATATCAATATGTTAATAACCTTTCGGTGGGTAACTATGGTTACAGGTAAAAAGCTCTGGACAATTTAGCAATAGTTCGTTAGAATAAAAATTGTAGAAAACCTGTGAGTGTTCTCACTGGTCTGTAGTGGGGTAGAGCGGTAGCTTAAAAAAGAAATTGGTTTAAACATAATAGAATAGAAGGATGGTAGAATATGGGCGTTTTTGGTTATACAAATAGCTATCCTTTTGGAGGGTAGCTATTTTTATTTTATTAATATTTCCATAGAAGTGAGGTTGGTTAATTGTGATCTGGAATGCCGAAGAAGAATGTATGAGCCGTAGTCGAATGGAAGAACTACAACTGGAACGTCTTAAGTGGACCGTCAACAGGGTGTATAACAGAGTACCTCACTATAGAGGGAAATTTGAGAAATTAGGGATAACCCCTGAGCAGATTAGGTCCTTAGATGATCTGAAGCGCCTGCCATTTACGACAAAGGACGATTTAAGGAGCAATTACCCTTTTGGTCTTTTTGCTGTCCCGCAGAGGGAGGTAGTAAGGGTTCATGCCTCATCGGGAACAACAGGTCGACCTGTCGTCGTAGGCTATACGGCTAAGGACCTTGATACCTGGACGAATTTAACGGCACGGATGGTTAGTTTAGCAGGGGTCACCTCGGAAGATGTTGCTCAAATAGCGTTTAATTATGGCCTTTTTACAGGTGGTTTTGGCCTGCATTATGGGCTGGAACGGGCAGGCGCCCTAGTCGTTCCCGTATCAGGAGGTAATACGGAACGTCAGCTTATGTTAATGCAGGATTTTGGTACGACAGTTCTAATATCAACCCCGAGCTATTCTCTCTATATAGCGGAAGTTGCCGAGAAGATGGGAATTGATATTTCTTCTTTAAGTCTAAAAATCGGTCTGTTTGGTGGTGAACCTTGGACAGAGGAAATGCGTAATGAAATTGAATCCAGACTACACATTCTTGCCACAGATAACTATGGCTTAAGTGAGGTAATGGGACCAGGTGTCGCCGGGGAATGCAGTTGCAAATGCGGCCATCACATAGCCGAGGACCATTTTATCGTTGAGACGATTGACCCCGACACCGGTGAAGTTCTTGAGCCGGGGCAGGAAGGGGAATTAGTCTTTACTTCCTTGACTAAGGAAGCTTTTCCAGTAATACGTTTTCGAACCAAAGATATTTCTCGTATCAACCAGGAGCCTTGCAAGTGTGGACGAACTACAGCTCGAATGCGGAAGATTATTGGTCGTACAGATGATATGTTGATTATTCGTGGTGTCAATGTTTTTCCTTCCCAGATCGAAAGTGTGCTAATGACCATTGAAGGTATTGGCCCTCATTATGTGATAAATGTTCATAGGCGCAACTTTCTCGATGAACTGGAAGTGTTGGTCGAGCTTACCCGTGAAGATCTTCTCGAACCATACTCAAAGTTGGAGGACTTCTCGAGTTACATCCGCCAAAAGCTCCATAGTGTTCTTTCAATTAACGTTCGCTTAAAAATTGTTCAACCGGGAACCCTAGAAAGAAGCGCTGGGAAAGCTAAGCGGGTCTTCGATTATCGAGACCAGCCCAAAGTATAGTCTCCCGGGTCTTCTTATATGGGGCCTTCTAAGTACTTACATGATACTTGACTCCCCCCTTCAAGAATTGGGAGTCTTATCGATCGGATAAATAAGGAGTTTTAATTGTGGTATCTATTAGTTCGCTTTTATTAACTTTAATGCCGATAGCAGTGATCATAGCCATGCTCGTCATCTGGAAAAAACCTGCAGATATAAGTGGCGTTGTTGGTTGGATGGTCGTATCCCTTATCGCGTTCTTATTCTTCCAAACCAGTCTGGAAGTGATTTTTAGGTCTACAGTAACAGGGCTAGTCAGGTCCTTTACAGTTTCTCTAGTGGTTGCCGCATCATTGTTGCAGATGGCTTATATGGAGAAGACCGGAGCGCTGAAAAGAATTATCGTCTTTATAAAAACTATTGCCGCCGAAAACAAAGCTGTTCAGATAATGATAATTAACATTGGTTTCGGTACACTTATGGTTTCAGTAGGAGCCACCCCGGTCTCACTGCTGCCTCCCATTATGTTGGCACTGGGTTATTCAACCTATGTCTCGATTGCTTTACCGTGTATAGGGTATGATGCTCTTTGCACCTATGCTTTATTAGGGGCTCCCATTGTCGTGTTTGTGGATGTAGCCAATTCATTTTTAGGGAAGGGTCACGAAATTACTTTATCTCAGGCGGGCAGCGTATTTTTCATGTTCCTACCGATCATTTCCACTTTGATTGGTTTCTGTATGCTTTGGATTATCGGACGGTGGCAGGGTATAAAAGAGGGTTGGCTGCCTGTTCTTATCACCGGAGCAGCAATAACAGGGGTCTCATATTTTACGAACAAAGTTGACAGACTAGTCGTTCTAACAGGGATCATGTGTGGTGCTGCTGTTATTATTGTTATGGCACTCTATCTTTTATCAACAGGAAAAAAGATCATCGATAAACGTCGACTTAGTCGTGAAGAATTAGCTTATGAGAATACATTTCCTTTATGGAAGGCATTAACTCCATGGGGTCTCCTTATTATTCTAATCTTAGCGCTCAACCTTCCGACGGATATGTTTAATCTTCTATATAGAAAACTAACTCTCCCCATCGCGGGCTTATCGGCTGATGGTAAACCTATTATGACAAGAGCGTTGTGGAACGCCTATACCTGGATTTTTGTTAGTACCTTTCTTTCTATGCTCTTTATCAAACCAACTAAGTCGCAATTGAAAGAGACCTTTAGTTTATGGTGGAAGAGGGCTCCCAGACCAGTCTTTGCCGCGGCTATTTTCTTCGTTATCGGAGAGATCATGAATATGTCTGGCTATGATATGGCTTCAAATAAGTATGCTGTTGAGAGCATGGTTCAAGTTTTGGCCAATTTCTCATCTCAAGTTTTAAATAATGCCTATGGTTCAGTCGTTGCTTTCATTGGTTTATTGGGAGGATTTATTACAGGGAGCGAAGCTTCTACTATAGCTATGTTCGCCACCTATACTTTAAAGACCTCAAAGATACTCGATATGGGATTATTAGAAATGCTGATCATAACTGCAGGCTTAGCCTTTGGAGGAGGTTTAGCGAGTGTTGTTTCCCCAGCAAAGTTGCAGAATGCTGCGGCAGCAATTGATAAGCTGGGTGAAGAAACTAAGGTAATCAGAATCGCCTTTGTATTTGCCTTATTATTGACGGCAGTGACGTCAGCCTTGGTAATGATATTATTAGGTGTTTATGTCTAGCTAATGGGAAATGTTGTAGATCCCCTTCCCTTAAACTCGGGAATGGGGATCTCTTTATTTCTACTTCTTTAAATGTTACAATTATCCCAAATTGTGAAAAATAATCAGTTTCCTGAACTCACTGCTTATAAGTGAGGCGGATAGATCTATGTCAAGAGTGGATTAGACTCTAGAGGAGGCAATTTAGGTCGAACATGTCAATAAGAGCTTGTAAGGATTTAAGTGGCAAAGATTATGAGGAGGTACTTAACCTAGAGACAATTTGTATTGATCATGATAATCTTAGCGGGAGCTTCTTTTTAGATCCATCCCTGAACTTTGACAGTCGTATTAAGAGTTTTTTTCTGTTATATGAAAAAAGTAAGTTAATAAGTATGCTATCCATGTTTATCCCTACAAACCATGAGGCGGAAATTACGGCTTATACACTCCCAAAGTTTCGAGGCAAAGGATATTTCAAGTCTTTATTAGGCAGGGCAGTCGAAGAATTAAGACAATTTCATGTCACAGACCTATTATTCGTATGTGAGAGCACATCGATTCCGGGTAAAAGGGTAATACGTGCTCTAAAGGCAGATTATGACCATACAGAGTATTTTATGAGATTGAATAAATCCAGATATACCCCCTTAGATACATATCGGCTAATGCTTTTAGAGGCTGGGCAAAAGGATCTAGAAAGGGCCATCACCGTGAATATGAGGGTTTTTGAGGATAGCTATGAAGAATCTAAGAGCCTTATTCAAAATTGCTTCCAATCGGATATTCGAAAACAGTATCTTGCAGTTTTAAAGGATCTGATTATCGGTCTAGGTTCGGCAAATTTTGCCGGAGAAGACGTGTCAATATATGGTGTCGGAATATTACCTGAATTTCGTTTTAAGGGGTATGGTAAAGAACTAGTCCATCTAATAGTCGATAGTGTATGGCAAAGTGGAAACTCTGAAATAACCATAGAGGTCCATAGCGAGAATGACAATGCGTTAACACTTTATAAGAAGACTGGGTTTTATGTGCAAGTTGCTTATGAATATTATCGTATTAAGGCAAATGAGGTCTTATAGTGTAGGCAGGAGAATTGCGTATGAAAGGAGACACATTATGTGTTTGCTCTTTTTTGCCTATGATTGCCATCCCCATTATCGCTTGATCCTGGCAGCCAATAGAGATGAGTATTTTAGAAGACCAACTGAACGTGCACATTTTTGGAATTCACACCCTGAGGTTTTGGCGGGAAAAGATCTGGAAATGCTAGGAACCTGGATGGGGATTACCCTTGAAGGTCGTTTTGCAGCACTCACTAATTTTCGTGATCCTGCCGCACAGATTATGAACCCTCTATCCCGGGGGATGTTAGTCCGAGATTTCCTTTGTTCTCATGAATTCCCCATTAAATATATTCAAGATGTTTCGCTTAACAGTGCACTCTATAATCCTTTTAATCTCTTAGTGGGGGATACTTTTAGTTTAATGTACTATTCTTCTAAACCATCATCGCTGGTTAAAGAACTCAGTTCTGGAATCTATGGTCTTAGTAATCATCATTTAGATACACCTTGGCCTAAAGTTCAAAAAAGCAAACAAGCCTTAGCAGAATATATAGAGAATGCGTCACTAATTGAACCTCATGTTCTTTTTGAGATTTTGGCCGATAGTGAACCTGCCCAGGATCATGAATTGCCTGAGACTGGGATAAGTTTCGAGCTGGAGAAGTTGTTATCCTCGATCTTTATCCAAAAAGCCGACTATGGGACGAGATCGTCTACTGTGCTTTTAATAGATCGCGAAAACCATGTGACATTTAAGGAACGCAGTTTCTATTTAGGTCAGAAACATGTAGAAGTGGACTATGAATTTAAGATTAAAAAATAATAACTTAAAGAAGGTACTTGTTAATGTTAAACCAAAAAGAGACGCCGATTATCCTTGCTGAACAGGTGCAAACATCCCTTTCTAATTTAGCACCTCTTACTCGGAAAGTTTTTCTATCCCTTAACCCACCCAGCTCTTTGGATAACCGAGCAGATGTAGATCAAGTTCGCCATATGCTGGAGCGTAGCTTTGGCTCTGTAAGTGTACCTCTGGAGATTATGCCAAAGGTACCTGGTACATGTCGTAGTGCTGACTGGCAGGTTACCGCAACACTAGCGGATATTGGTTGTGGCTGGAAGTTGATTGATCTAGAGCCCGGCGATACTTCTAGAGAACAATTTGGACTAGCCATTGACATTGGTACAACAACCGTCGTTGTCTATCTTGTTGATTTATGTAGTGGTGAGGTTCTTAGACATGCTGCCGACTATAATGATCAAATCATGATGGGGGAAGATATTTTAAACCGTATCCGTTACGCCGCAGAACCAAATGGTTTGGCCCAACTGCAAAAAGCAGTTTTAAATACTCTAAATCGGTTAATTAAGGTCCTTTGTCCTCTTCCTATGGAGACAAGTAAGATTACAGCAGCAGCTATTGGGGCTAATACAACGATGATTCACCTCTTGTTGGGATTAGACCCTGCTTCGATTTGTCGTGCTCCATATACTCCGATGATTAACAATCCGGGCTTAATTCCTGCGAGGGAAATCGGTATTGATATCCATTCTCTAGCCCCTGTCTATTGCCTGCCTAGTATTGGAAGTTATCTTGGGGGAGACGTCATAGGAGGAATATTAGTCAGCGGTATGCACAAACAGCCTGCTATTTCCCTTTTTGTAGACATCGGAACCAATGGAGAAATTGTTTTAGGTAACGAAGATTGGCTTGTCGCTTGTGCAGGTGCCGCCGGACCTGCTCTGGAAGGTGGAGTTACCACCTTTGGTATGCGAGCAGAACCCGGAGCTGTCGACCATGTTTCCATAGATCCCAAGACTGGTTGGGTAGAATACTCAACGATTGATAATCTCCCTGCTAAAGGTATCTGTGGTTCAGGCTTGGTGGACACACTAGCTGGACTTTTTCTTGGAGGGTTTATCAATCGATCGGCCCGCTTTCAGAACGGACAGAATGAGTTTGTTATAGTACCTGCCCATGAAGCAGCAGAGGGGGAAGATATCGTTATTTCACAAGTGGATATTAATAACTTCATGGCAACGAAAGGAGCGGTCAACGCGGCTACGGATCTATTAATGGAAAACGTCGGCTGCCCTTGGCAAGAAATTAGTCATTTTTATGCTGCGGGAGCGTTTGGTCAGTATTTACCAATTGAATCGGCCGTTACCATAGGCCTCTATCCAGATCTTCCACGTTCAGCGATCCTTCGTCTAGGTAATAGCTCAGGCGAAGCTGCCCGCCAAGTACTTCTTTCTCGGACTAAGCGTTTGGAGGCAGAAGCTATTGCAGAAAAAGTTACTTATTTCGAATTAAATGCTAATGCAGCTTTTATGGACAAATTTGTAGGCAGTAAATTTCTTCCTCACACCGACCTTGAACGGTACCCCAGCGTGAATCGACTGCTAGAAAATAATATCTAAGTTGTAGGGTATGTCGCTAAGTGAGGATCTATCGCGGTTTAAATAATTTCACTTACCAGAGCAGACCAGTTTTTCCCTTTATAAGCGTTGTAGCCTCGAGTATGAGCATAGCCATATATTTTAAGCCCCATTAAGTCTTTTTCGAAGAGGTAACCATAGGTTTCACCCTTTATTGCAAGCTGGGCAGCGTTGAGGGTTTTTAGATTATCGACAAGGATACCCTTGCGGCTTCGGCAAGCAATGACGTATCCTTCGTTATTGATGATGAATAGATCGCCATTCTTGCTGATTCTAGCCGAATCAATGATATCATAAATAAAATTCCAATTAAATCGTGTAGAAAAATAACCTAATATTTGACCTTCGTCACTTCGAATAGGGCAAGTGTATGCAACCGTATGAGCATTAGCAACTGTAGAGAAATAGAGGTCACTGACCGATATTGTATTTACAGCCTTAGCTTCTTTAAACCAACTTTTCTCAGCCATAGACTGACCGATTAGTTTGTGATGAACACCAGCCGCTACAACTCTCCCTTCTGTATCCAGAACATAGAGGTCAAGATAGACTTCGTAAATATCCACTAGTTTTTTCAAGAGTTTATTAGCCACTATAGATCGATCGGAGTCACTGGAGGTAAAACAGTTCTTTACCTTATCAAAGCCAGCCCATGCTTGGGCATCACAATTACGTTCGAAAAGATTTCGATCAATTTTGTCGATGGTATCATAAGCAACATCCGCTGTTCTGACAGCCATAACTTCATTTGCCTTGGATTGAATGTTTTCGATAATCTTGGTACTTTCTTTGGTTGAAGTTAGGCTGCGTGTAGCTAACTTTTTTATTTCGTCAGCAACGACGCTAAATCCCCGCCCTGCTTCCCCTGCTCTGGCTGCTTCAATTGCTGAGTTTAGAGATAGCAGGTTTGTGTGCTGGGCAATTTGCCGAATAGACTCAATGACTTGCCCCATTTCTTGGTTGGCTTCTTTAAGTTCACTAAGTAGTACGGAAGTATCGATCGCTAGATTCTCATTTGCCATTTGTACGCCTCTTTGCCAATCTTTTATAATTATACGATAGACGTAGGAATTTGCAAGATATTTCTTACCATGAATAGGGTGCCTATAATAGAGTTTAATTATGGTATTCAGGACTTGGGACGGTAAAGGATAGTTTGCTAAACGTAAGTACATCCCCAAACTCAAGAAAGTCGTAATTGCTTGATTGGGCTTTTTCCATGAGTTGAGATATTGGAGTTGTTGTAAGGATTAAATCTTTAGGTTGAAGTAGTTGATCGATAAGGCCGAAGTGCTGGGAATTAAAGCGGATCTCAATATGAACTCCATTTACCCAGGTGAACTGAAGAACATAGGCATCTTTGTGTTCAGTTGCAAACCAATGATAGGTATATTCCGACAAGCCGGATTGGTTAACGGCCTTGACCTCTTCACTAAATTCTTTGACGTAAAGAATAAGTACGTCACGACCATTTTCAAGTTTACCAAAAGCAGATTGTTCAGGAGTATAAGCCCGAGTAAACATTCTGACCCTCCATGCTTTCTTTGTTAATCGATATATTTGATATTATAGCTTATTTAGTTTTCTTATGAAAGTATTAGTTGTTAAGTAGTGTTGTTAAGTAGAGGCTCCTTGAAGGAAACCTTGAAGGAAAAAGGATCTCCAAGCTGGAATTATATACTATCTAGAATTAGACGCCGAAAGGAAGAAGATTATGAGTAATCCTTGTGGAACAACTAAGGCCAATGTCTTTGATAGTACAGAGGTAAACGGAATTCCTGTCTATTTTGGCGCAGGAACTAATCCGGTTAATTCTCCTGCTCAATTCTTTGTTGCTTGGGGCAGAGGAGTGCTGTCAGGTGGTTTAATCCATACATTTAACAGTGAGTCTCCTGAACAAGGGTCCCAGTGGTTTATTGAAGAAGACGAGGCCGAGGCTTGCTATGTCAAGATACAGCAGTTATTGGCAGACAAAAGAGGATGAGCTAAATAGCGCAATTTTGGCCTGCTACGGTTTGAATAATACGTCAAAGCGAACGTTTTTGTCATATTCGTAGTAAACGTTCGAAAAAATGTTGACCTGTAAGGGAATATCTTGTAAAATGAAAAAAGACAAACGAATTAAAATGTTCATATAGTCGCAGTAATAAGGTCTGCAAGTTTCTACCGGACTACCGTAAAATTGTCCGACTATGAGCGAAAGTGTACCTAGGGCTTTGGTCCGAGTGGTACAGGTCCAAAGATTTTATAAGGAAGTGTACTTTCTTTTTTGGATTACACCGAAGGGATAAAAACCCAGGCGGACAGGTTTCACTCAACGTTATTTTGAGTTGAAATCTGTCCGCCTGGGCTTCTTTGTACCAGATAGTACAACTCCATCTTAGTTATCACTTACTTAGATCAAATAAAAACTTGACAGAAATACTTGAAGGGAGGATATTGCGTTTTTATTTGGAGACGATGTTTTTGCTAGTAGCCCTAACTGTTTGCGGTCTTATAATTCAAAGCTAATTATCATCGGAAGTATTAATAATGGTTAAAGATTAAGGAGGAATACATAATGCCTAATAAAGAAATGTTATTGGTTCCAGGTCCTACTCCAGTGGTGGATGAAATATATGAGGCTTTATCCAGTGAAACAATGGGGCACACTGATCCTCGATTTGGAAATATTTTCAAGAACAGCTTAGAGCTAAGTAAGAAAATGTTCAACACGGATGGGGAAGTTTTTGTTATTGCAGGTTCAGGTACTTTGGCGATGGAAATGGCTATTATAAATACTGTTGCTCCAGGAGAAAAGTTGTTGGTCGTAAGCCATGGCTATTTTGGGGACCGCTTTATTCCTCTGGCCAAAGTTTTTGGTATCCAAGTTGAGACTCTTCAAGCGGAATGGGGTCAGCAGATTAGCAAAGAATTAGTGGAAGAAAAATTGGCTGAGGGTGGTTTCAAGGCAGTAACCGTGACACATGTAGATACATCGACGGGTGTCATGGCCAATGTTGAAGAATTGGTTCCGGTTGTTAAAAAAACAGGAGCACTCTTTATTCTTGATGGAGTTTGTGCTTCGGCTGCCCTGGAAGAGGATATGCAAAAAGCATATGGTCATCCGGATTATAAAATAGATGTCGTGTTAACAGGTTCCCAAAAAGCGATTGGAGTTCCGCCGGGACTTGGAATTGTGGCTTTTGGACCGAAAGCACTGGCAGCTCGTGAAGCGATGCCTTCTGTTATGGGATACTATACAGATATTAAGAATTGGCTTCCGGTCATGAATGACCCAGTTAAATATTTTGCTACTCCCCCGGTTAACATGATTGTTGCCTTTAATAAAGGGATGGAACTGGTAATGGCCGAAGGATTGGAGAAACGTTATCGTCGACATTTAGCTCTGGGACGAGCTGTGAGAGCTGGTCTGAAAGCCTATGGTATGAAGCCTCTAGCTTCAGAAGATGTCGCTGCTCCGACATTAAGTTGCATCATTTATCCAGAGGGCCTAAATGATGTAGAGTTCCGATCAAAGTTGGCTTCGAAAGGCGTGATCGTCGCCGGGGCTTTAGCAGCATTAGCTGGGAAGGCTTTCCGAATCGGGCATATGGGAAATGCTACTGAAGAAATGTTTGTTAAAGCCCTCCAAATCGTTGGCGAGACTCTTCAGGAGATGGGATATACCGCTAATATTGATGCAGCAGTCAATGAGTTTAAAGGGATTTATCATTCTGCTTAAAGGGCTTAAATGTTCAGTCCTAGTACATGTTAAATAATGAAAACGAATACTAGTGAAGCAATAAGGCTGCAAGAATTAACTTGCAGTCTTGTTTTACAGTTGAACGAGTTCGCAGGGATTGATTAAGGGTGAATCCTTGAGGGGACAACGCAATGATCGAACGATATATACAAATATATGCATAACGTTCGGAAAATGTATTGACCTCTGAGGAGATTTCTTGTAGAATAAGCTCATGATCGACAAATGAATAGTGTTCATATAGTCGCAGAGATATGGTCTGCAAGTTTCTACCGGACTGCCGTAAATTGTCCGACTATGAGCGAAAGATATACCGCAGGGCCAGTTCCCAGGCGGCAGATTTCTCTCACCAATTTTGAGTTGAAACCTGTTCGCTTGGGTTATTTTTTTGTACTAATGACTTAGAGCCAAATGAGGAGGGGTAAGCATGTTTACCATAACAGATTTAGTTCAACCAGAAAACTTAGCAGAAGCTTATCAGATCTTGACGGATAAACGAAATAATACCATTCTTGGAGGCTGCGCCTTTCTGAAGATGGGTAAAAAACAGATCAATAAAGGAATAGATCTTACGAAACTTAATTTAAATTATATTCGAGAACAAGATGGTTTTATTGTGATCGGCGCTATGACAAGCTTGAGAGAACTTGAAACTCATCCTCTCTTAAAAGAGAATTATAATGGGATACTTCCTAAATCCGTTCGTGACATTATTGGCGTACAATTTAGAAACGGCGTTACAGTGGGTGCTTCAATTTATTCTAAATACGGTTTTTCTGATTTGATCACGGCTATGTTATGCCTGGACACGGAAGTTGAGTTATTTAAGGGTGGAAGAATGTCTTTGGCTGACTTTCTAGCCAGACCGTTAGAAAAAGACCTTCTTGTTCGATTATGGATCCAAAAAACTGTGCGTCAAGCAACTTACTTGAGTTTTAGAAGTTCTGCCAGCGATTATGCAGTGTTAAATGTGGCGGTCTCTAAGCTTGATAATCATTGGACAATTGTAGTGGGCGCTAGGCCGAGTAAAGCCGACATTGCATTTGGTGCTTCCGAAATGCTTGAGCAGGAAGAACTGACGTTAGAAAGGATAGAAGAAGCAGCTCAGAGAGCATCGGAAGAATTATCCTTTGGAACGAATACTCGGGGAACAGCAGTGTATCGTAAAGCCCTTTGTAAAACGCTTGTTAAACGTGGAATAATGGAGGTGGCAGCATGCAAATCGAATTAACGATTAATGATAAAGCAGTTAAATGGGATGTGGCAAATGATGAGCTTTTAGCGGATACCTTGAGATCCCATGGACTCTTGAGCGTTAAAAAGGCTTGTGATACAAGCTGCTGTGGACTTTGTACTATATGGATTGACGGCAAATCAATGCTTTCATGTTCGATTCTTTCTGTACGCGCCCATGGTAAGAAAATCACAACCATAGAGGGACTTCCTCAGGAAGCAGAAGAATTTGCCCGTATACTCAGCGCGGAAGGGGCGGAACAATGCGGTTTTTGCAGCCCAGGTTTTATTATGAGTGTCTTAGCTATGAAAAATGAGTTAGTTAACCCTACGGAGGAAGAGATTATTCACTATTTAACAGGCAACTTATGCCGGTGCACGGGTTATATGGGACAGCTTAGGGCGATCAAGACCTATCTGGGGGTGGCATAGGATGAAAAGCGTTGGTCAAAGCATACGAAAAATTGATGGAATGGCAATCGCTATGGGTAAACCAGTCTATACTGAGGATTTGGCCGTGGCTAATGCCTTAGTGGTAAAGATTTTAAGAAGCCCACACGCTTATGCTAAAATTACGTCCATTGACATTTCAAAGGCAGAGAGTTTAGAAGGGGTGGAATGTATCCTTACCTATAAGGATGTTCCCAACCAGCGATTTACCTTAGCTGGTCAATCTTATCCTGAACCTTCACCTTATGATCGTCTCATACTCGATCAAGTTGTTCGCTATGTAGGGGATGAAGTGGCTATTATTGCAGCGGTGGATGAAAAAACGGCGCTCTTGGCGATGAAAAAGATCAAGGTTGAGTATGAAGTGATGGAGCCTGTATTAGATTTCGAGCAGGCCATAGGGCATTCCTCGGTGGTGCATACTGAAGAGGATTTAAGCTGTAACTTTGATATTGGACTACAAAAGGACCAGAATATTACGTCTTCCTGTCATGAAGAAGTTGGTGATGTGGAAGAAGAATTCAAACAATGTGCCGTGGTGGTCGAGGATGTCTATTATCCACAAGCTCAAGCGCATACTATGATGGAAACCTATCGGTCTTTCACCTATCTGGATCACGTGGGCAGGCTGATCGTACTCAGTTCCACACAAGTTCCTTTTCATATTCGAAGACAATTAGCACGAGCCTTGCAAATCTCCTCTACAAAAATAAGGGTAATCAAGCCTAGAATCGGTGGCGGATTTGGGGGAAAGCAAACTGGGGCAGGAGATATCTTTGCCGCCATTGTAACCTTGAAAACAGGTAAACCAGCCATGATCATTTATGATCGAAAAGAAACCTTTAGCTGTACGACAAGTAGACATGCTATGAGAATATCAGTGAAACTAGGTGCTGACCAAGATGGTTTTATTAGAGCGCTGGATATGCAGGTCTTATCTGATACTGGTGCCTACGGAGAGCATGCTCCAACGGTTTTAGGTTGTGTAGGTCATTACACTCTCCCCCTTTATAATAAAACGAGAGCAGTACGGTTTGATGGAAAAGCTGTATACACTAACAAAATGCCTGCCGGGGCTTTTAGAGGATACGGAGCAACCCAAGGTACCTTCGCTTTGGAATCTACGGTCAATAAGTTAGCAGAACACTTAAAGATGGATCCAACAGAACTTCGTTTAAAAAATATTAGTAAAGTTGGAGAAACCTTTCTTACAGGTCATGGAGTTAGGCTCGGCAGCTCGTCTTTAGATCGGTGTATCGCTAAGGGTAAAGAGCTCATTGGCTGGGAAGAGAAATTCCCAAGTCGAGACGTCGGTAACAACAAAGTTAGAGCGGTTGGTATGGCGATCACGATGCAGGGCTCGGGGATTGCCACTATCGGGACTGCTTCTGCTGAAATTCGCTTAAATGATGATGGAAACGTTACTCTTCTTACTGGGGCAACGGATATGGGAACGGGTTGCGATACTATTCTCAGCCAGATGGCTGCAGAGATTTTAGAGATCCCTATGGAAAAGATTATTGTTAATGCGGGAGATACAGATACTTCTCCCTACGACCCAGGTTCTTATGCTTCAAGTACGACCTATGTAGCAGGGGCGGCGGTCGTAAAGGCAGCAGAGGAGTTAAAAGGAAAAATACTCGAACAAGGCGCAGCATTTTTAGAGGTTACCTTGCAAGACGTTGAATTCGATGGCTCTGGGGTCCGTACCTTAAGCGGGGATCAAGAGATAAGCTTGGCTAAACTAGCGGAACTTACCATCCTAGGTAGGGGAAATCTACAGCTTGTGGGGTATGTTACTCAGGGGTGTGAAGTATCCCCCCCGCCTTATGTTGCCGGTTTTGCTGAGGTGGAAGTTGATCGAGAGACCGGAAAAGTAGACTTAATTGACTATGTTGCAGTTATCGACTGCGGTACAGTAATTAACCCAAATCTCGCTCGTATTCAAGCCGAAGGCGGAATTGCTCAAGGAATTGGCATGGCCCTTTATGAACAGGTAAGGTATGATGAGATCGGAAAAATGGCTACAAACAGCTTTATGCAATATAAAATTCCTACTCGTAAGGATGTTGGGAAAGTGCGTATAGAGTTTGAAGAGAGCTTTGAACCCACAGGTCCCTTTGGGGCAAAATCCATAGGAGAAGTCGTGGCTAATACACCACCGCCAGCCATTTCTCATGCGATTTACAATGCCGTTGGAGTCAGAGAGCATCATTTGCCGATTACACCGGAAAAGGTTTTCTTAGGTATGAAGAAATTGATTTAGGTCTTGATTAAGAATTAGTAGCTCCCTTACTTTAGGTAGGGGAGTTTTTTATTTCATTGTGATTTGACGATTAAGGAGCGTTCTTGGGATATGGATGCTATAATAAATTCATACTGATAGATAAGAGATTCGAGAGGTCGTGGTGTAATGGATCCAAACCATAAATTTAGCAAAGAACAGCTTGTTTCTAAGACCGTAACCCTTCCTCGTTTAAACCGTTTGAGCCCTTCTCTAGAAAGCACTGCCTTGAAAATCATGGAGGAATCTGGAGAGTTAGCGCAAGCAATAGGTAAACTGAGGGGATTAAGTGGAGAACGTCAGCGTATGGAAGAAGCTGAAGCGATGCAGATGGTTGCTCGAGAATTGGTCGATGTAGCACAGACTGCGGTCACGATGATGTTTGTCCTGGAAGAGCAATATGGCATTAATTTGGAAGATATTTTGGCAGAGCATTTAACGAAATTACGTAACAAAGGGTATTGTGATTGACTTACTAGGTTGATTCATAAACAAAGTTTGATGTGATCAAAATCACGATATGTCAGATAGGGATTTGATATACTTTAGATAATAAATAATCGAACTATTCTGACAGGAAGGAGGTTGTTATGTATGCTGACAGGTCAAGCATTAACAACCGCCATGGGTATTTTACCTCACACTAGTTTAACAGAGGCACAAAGATTGGCGCTTAGTTTAGACATCCCCTTTTGGCCGCAGTTACCCCGCTTCCGTTTTAAAGAAGACATGTATGCTCAATTTGCCGAGCATTTCCCTGGAATCATCGTTGATGAAGGAAAACAAAGCCTCCATTTCTCCCATGAACGCTTTGCACAAGAACTTGATGAATACCTGGAAGCTAGCAGTAATACGGATCATTTTGCTTTATCGGAGGAGTCCTCAGCAGCTTTTAATGGCTTTTTGACGCATGATTTGTCGTCTTATAAAATGATTCATGGGCAGACAGTTGGCCCAATCAGTTTTGGACTTAAAATTTGCGATGAAGAACGTAAACCCATGATTTATAACGATTTTGTCCGTGAGATTCTTTACGATTTTCTTACACATAAGATCACTTGGCAATATAATCAGTTAAAACAAGTCCATCCTAACCCCTTTGTATGGTTGGATGAACCAGGCCTAGAAATGATTTTCAACTCCCTTAGTGCTTATACTTCAGAAGTTGCACAGGTGGAGTACAGAGCTTTCTTATCTAAACTGCCGGGCCCAAAGGGAGTTCATTTATGTGGAAACCCTGACTGGGACTTTCTGTTAAAGGCAGACATTGATATTCTTTCGGTTGATGCTTTTAGCTGGGGTCACATTTTGGTACGCTATGTTGATGAGTTAAAAGAGTTTTTGCAACGTGGGAGAATAATATCCTGGGGGATAATCCCCACTTTGACAAGCGAATTAAGTTTAGAGACCAGTCAATCTCTGATAGATCGGTTACTTGATTTATGGAGATTTCTTAATCAGCATGGATTAGATGATCAGCTAATTTATGATCGTTCCTGGTTAGCCCCATCTCGATGCTGTCTAATCAATGGGGATGGAACTGCTAGTATCAAACACTCCTTTGAACTTTTACGTGAAATATCCCAAAATCTAAGACAAAGACTTGGGTAAGGAAAGAATTCGCCAAGATAGGCTGGCCCATGTATCCAGCCTTTTTTCTGTTTAAGTGAATAAAATTTCTCTAATATGGGAAGAGGAATTTATCGGATTTTACCGAATGATGTAGGTAGATGGAAATGTTATTAAACGGAGGGTTCAAGATGAAAAGGATTGCCCTGGTGACAGATAGTACGGCGGATCTTACGGAAGAAGTAAAAAAGGATTGTGATGTCCATGTCATCCCTCTAAAAGTGAGATTTGGAGAGCAGGAGTATACTGATGGTGAACTTTCAAGTGAGGATTTCTATCGGCGGTTAATGGAAGAAAATGTACTTCCGAAAACATCACAACCTACTCCGGAAGAGTTCGAACGTTTATACAGTCAGTTACTAGAGGAATATCAAGAGGTCATCTCTGTGCATATATCCTCAGCACTGAGCGGTACATTCAACGCCGCCTATCTTGCCAAAGAGAAGTTTAAAGAGAAGATTCATCTTGTAGATTCAAAAACCATCAGTCTTGGTGCAGGTTTAATGTTGATGGAGGCTGCGAGAAATATTAAAGCAGGTCATGAAACTGAGTGGATTCTTGAGAGCCTTAAGAAGGCTCGACTAAATATAGAAACACTTTTTACATTAAATACGTTGGAATACCTGCAAAAAGGTGGGCGTATCGGAAAGGTTCAAGGTTTCATGGGAGCTCTTTTAAATATTAAGCCTATTATCAGAGTAGGGGATGATGGAGTATATCATACCTATGGAAAAGCACACAGTCAGAAGAAAGCTTTAGATAATGTTGTCCAGGCTTATAAAGATTTAGCAAAAGGCAGGAAACCAATCCATTTAGTAGTAGTTCATGGTGCAGCACAAAAGGCTGGAGTATATCTAAAGGAAGCTTTAGAATATGCTTTTCAAATACCGACGACTGTCTTTACTCAGGTGGGACCGGTCATAGGAGTGCACACTGGTCCAGGTACAGTGGGGGCTGCTATACAGTTCGAGTAAAAAGCTAGAACCCATGGGATATTACACCCAAGGGTTCTTTTCATATGACTATTTAAGAATCTTTAATAATACTATTATTGGAGAACTATTAAAATAAGGGTTACATCAGGAATTGAGTAGGGCAGAATTTGCATATTTATAAAAGGATTAATTGTGTCAGCAAGAAGGGTGAGTGGATATGGGCTATTGGACGTTAGGGATAGCTATAGGAATTATTGTGTTATTTGGTTATTGGTCAAATAGACGGCGTCTAAAATCAGAGAAAAGACAGAAACCCAAGGTATCTAAAGTCTATCCTTTATCAAAAGCGAAGAGCCAGACTAAACTGCGAAGAGTCAAATAGGGTTAAGCATGTTGATAGGCACCAACTAATGGCTTAACTTCAGTCTCCCATAGTGCTTGAGAGGTTGCAGCATTTAAGTTGGGCTTTTTCATCATGGCTTTCAAGAACTCTTCTTGTTGAGTAGAATTATTATAGTTAGAGATTTGGGTTAAAGCAAATTGTGCAAAGTCTCGAACTAGGAAGCTAAAGATCTCATCAAGCAAAGCTGAAGAGATGGTATGAAGTTTGGAATTTTCCAAGATCAGCTGGGCATAAACGATTAATGTAAACATTTCACCTAAAGCAAGCATATAGTCAATGTTTTTTGATTGCTCCTGACTAGGGCTAGCCTGTTCTAAGAAGGAACGGAAGAGTTCGATTTGTTCTTGGAAGATAATAACATTAGAGACTTGGATTCCTTCGTAAGCCAAGCGGTAGTCAGGGAAACGGACAGAAGCAAGCTTTCCCGCTTTTTGACGGAAAAGGTAGGAATCGTCAGCGATGTCATCTCGTTTAGGAATAGTGGGGTATTCCGTAGGATTAAAGAAATAATTAGACATAAACTTAATTACTAGGGCAATGTTTACATGGGTCGTGCCTTCCAAGCGGGGTATCATACCAATATCACGGATGGCGGTTTCGAAATATGTGTCTTGCTCAAACCCTTTAGCTGCAATTGCATCAAGCAGCATTTCGATAATTTTCATTCCCTGGGTGGTAACTTTCATTTTTTGAATAGGATTATAAAGTAGATAGCGTCTGTCATCATCAGAAGCGGAACGGAAATAATCTAAACTTCTTAAAGCATATAATTTCATCGCAATTAGACGAGCATAGGATTCGGTAAAGATTTTCTGAATATGTGGAAATGCTGTGACCTTCTTGCCGTATAATTCCCGGTTAGAGGCGTGATTCAAAGCTTCATAATAAGCATGTGTGCAAATACCAATGGATGCAAATCCTAATTGGAATTTTCCGATATTAATACTAGAAAGAGCTGAATCCCAAGCCAGAGGACCACTTGATAGGATCTCATCCTGAGTAATCGGATAATCTATAAGTTCGTAATCCCCAACATAGGCGGGACGGACTCCTGATGTTTGAATTTTCTTGATCAATTTGTAATTACGGTGTTGGCTATCAACGACAAAGAACACGTAATCTTTGGTGTCTTCATATTTAGCAAAAGTTGATACAAGTGCTGCTTCATTGGCATTTCCGATATAATATTTGCCTCCGTTCGCTAGGTAGTGTCCGTCATTACTTGAAGATAACGCCATTTCATTGCTGTAAAGGTCAGCGCCATGTGCTTTTTCGGACAAACCGAAGGCAAAGATTGCACCGTCTCTTAATTTTTGAGCGGTTAAGTGTTTGGCCTTTTCATTATCTCCCATCCAAATTGGTCCAAGTCCGAGAATGGAAACCTGGTAGGCGTACTGGTAAGATAACGAATAAAATGCACTAATTTCGTTGAATTCACAGACTCGACTTAAATCAAAACGCGAGTCAGGTGCACCATAACCGGCGGGAGTAAGCAGGGTTGAAAAGACTTGTTCGTTTTTAATAAACTTCAGGAAATCAGTGTACCATCTACTTGCCTGATCATCTTCTTTGATGCTTTTGAGCCCTTTATCTTCGAAGAAATGAATTGTTTTCTCCATTATTTCTTTAGAAGGTGAATCCTTTTGCGGACATTCATAGTTTTGAGGATTAAGTAACAGGGACAATACACCTCACACCTTTCATTTTTACTCGCAAATGAATAATCATTCACTCATTCGTCTCAATTATCTCACAAATCTTAAGAATGTAAAGCAATTGTTTTCAGAATAGTTTAAATTGATTTTTCCGATACTAAGCAAAAATGAAAGCCCTCGTCCAATTGTAGTGAACGAAGGGCCTTTCGGTTATCTATATGATCTGAGAAACTTGTTGTACGATTTGAGTACTCTCTGTAAAACTTTGTATCCCAGCAGTCATTTCTTCAGTTGCAGCTGCCTGTGCATGTGCGACATCGGTTAATTCCTCGACTTGCCTCATAAGATCATTAACTCTTTCGTTAATAGTAGATAAAAGTTTCTTGGTATCATTAACCGATTTCGCACTATTTTCTGCCATTTTTCTTATTTCATCAGCAACGACAGCAAACCCTCTTCCATATTGACCCGCCCTAGCAGCCTCAATAGCAGCGTTTAATCCTAAAAGTCTTGAATTAGAGGCAACATTATTCACAAAGTCAAGAATATTATTAGTTTGTTCAATGAGTTTAATTATTTCTTGGGTTTGACCTTGAACTTCCGATACGCTACCAGAAAGAAGCATTGCTGAGGATGCAAGACTCTCGGTGGAAGCCGAGAGCTGTTCTGCAGAAGCTGAGATATTCTCTGCTGATTCCTGTAAAGCCGTTTGATTTTTCAAGCTTAAAGCAAGAGTTAAAGTACCTATGGTCGTATTATTCGAGTTCTTAATGGGTAGGGTTGAGGATTTAAACGCTACCCCATACACTTCCTTAGGGATTATTCCTCTTTGTAGAGTACCTGTTTGCAACGTAGTCGGAATATTGCCAGCCTTAGGGAAGGGTTTCCCAATTATATCAGCTTGTGCAGACACTGCTTCGGTGCCCATGCAATAATAGAGGAACTTTTCTTTATCAGTAACCGCAATGGTATTATCTATTGGGATTAGTTCATGAAATAAAGACGCCATTTCTCCGATGATTATTAAAAGCTGATTATCACTAAGGGTTGAATCTTCATGATGTAGCATATTAAAACCTCTTTCTTATAGTCTTTATACATGAGTATGATTATTTCTGTTTATCAAATAATAGCATAAAGAAAAAAACTGCGCAATTGTAATAAATTCTGACTAGTTTGAAGAATGTGAGGGAAATTATGAATAATATCAGATATGAACTTGCTACCTTTGCTGGAGGCTGTTTTTGGTGTATGGTGAAACCCTTTGAGGAACTACCTGGAATCATTAGTGTGCTTTCAGGATACACTGGAGGTCACTTGGAGAATCCAAGCTATGAGGATGTGTGTTCTAAAAAGACAGGACATTTCGAGGCTGTTCAAGTCAGGTTTGACCCGGATTCATTATCATATAACTCCTTACTGGAGACTTTCTGGAGACAAATCGACCCAACTAATCCTAATGGACAGTTTGTTGATTTAGGACAAGCCTATAAAACTGCTATTTTTTATCACAATCAGGAGCAAAAGAATTGGGCGGAAAGGTCAAAAGAAGCCCTCGAAAAAAGCAAACGATTTAGGGGTCCTATCGTTACTGAAATTCTACCGGCAACCACGTTTTATCCTGCAGAGGACTATCATCAGGACTATTATAGAAAGTTCCCATTAAGATATGGGGCTTATCGCCAGGGTTCGGGGCGAGATACTTTTCTGAAGGAGCATTGGAGTAAAGATGATCAAGAGAAAGAGGCATTAAAATCTAAACTTACAGTGATGCAATATGAAGTTACTCAGAACAGGGGTACCGAACCCCCTTTTCAGAATGAATACTGGGATAACGACCGAGAGGGTATTTATGTTGATGTGATATCCGGGGAGGCTCTCTTCAATTCTCTGGATAAATTTGATTCGGGGTGTGGATGGCCAAGCTTTTCGAAACCTATCCAGCCAGAAAGGGTTATAGAAAAGCCTGATTTCAGTCATTCGATGAGACGGACAGAGGTTGTAAGCACTAGATCTGAAGCACACCTTGGTCATGTCTTTGCTGACGGTCCGAAGCCCACAGGGCTGCGCTATTGTATTAATTCAGCTTCCTTGCGGTTTATTCCGAAAGAAAATTTAACTGAAGAGGGATACGGAGAGTACCAGAGGTTTTTTGATAACAATCTGAAAGAATAAATTCGTATTATATCAAAACCTCCTCGGTTATGACCGAGGAGGTTTTTGCGCAAAAAGTTTTACCAATTGTTACGTGGAGTAGGATGGAAACAATCCCGACAATATACAGGCTTCTCTCCAGACGGACGAAACGGTACTGTCGTTTCCTTCCCGCACGTAGCGCAAGTAGCAGGGAACATTTCCCGTTCCTGACGGTTATATCCCCCAGAAGACCTAGTCTGAGCCTTTTTGGCTGCACGACATTGAGGACATCTTCCTGGCTCGTTCGTAAACCCTTTCTCAGCAAAAAACTCCTGTTCTGATGCGGAAAAAACAAATTCCTGACCACAATCCCGACAAGTCAAAACCTTGTCATTAAACATAAAAACACCTCTTTTAGCTAGAACTTCCTGATGTTATACACCGATATTATAGAGTATAACCAAGTTTCATTTTTTTATCATTGTTTCGTTCACTCGGAGAGGTCGATACGTTTAATAATCACTCAAGTTGACCGAGGTAATTTCGGGGGAGTATAATTATTTACTTAAGTAACTCAAAATTCTAAGATGAATACAAGCCAGTCAATTAGGTCAAATAATTAAAGAACCTAGTTAGACAGAATAGGAGTAAACTTGTGCGCAAACAATTTGTGGTGATTGGTTTAGGTCGATTCGGAACTAGTGTTGCAAGAACCATTAGTGAGCTAGGACATGATGTTTTGGCTATTGATAAAGATGAAACTATGGTTCAGGCTATAATGAACGATGTAACTCAGGCTGTACAGGCCGATGCTCGCGATGAGGAAGTCCTTCGAACGTTAGGAGTTAGAAATCTAGATATAGCGGTAGTAGCCATGGGGGATGATCTTGAAGCAAATATTCTGATCACTCTTATGCTAAAAGAAATGGGTATTCCGTATGTCATTGCTAAGGCCCAATCCACTCAACACGGAAAGGTGTTAGAAAAAATAGGGGCAGATAAAGTCATCTATCCAGAAAAGGATATGGGAATTCGTGTAGCTCACAATCTAGTGACTTCTAACGTCATGGATTTTATTGAATTATCTCCCCAGTATAGTATTTTTGAGATTCTTGCTTCCTCACATTTTATAAACAAATCACTGGGAGAATTAGATTTCAGAGCGGTTTATGGAATCAGCGTAATAGCTATCAAAAAGACGGAAGACGAAATTATCATTGCTCCAGGAGCAAATGCTGTAATTAACCATGGAGACATTCTAGTTATAGTAGGAAATAAAAAGTTACTTGCAAAATTACCGGATTGATTCCAGTAATCTGTTCAAATAAAGAAGGACGCAACACCAAATAAAAGGGTGGTTATTCCAGCGGCAATTAACGATAGCTTTAACTTTGATCGGGCATACTCCATCACGGGCAGATCAAGGATTGCACAAAGTGTTATGGAATTATCACTCAGGGGAGAGGCAAAAGCTCCGAAGGTGCCACTAGCAAACACAGCCCCGATGACAAGGATGATATTAGATCCGGTCTGATGAGCAAGGGTTACAGCAAGGGGCATCAACAATCCCCAAGTTCCCCATGACGACCCTATAAAATAAGAGAGCAAGCTGCCTAAGATAAATACAACGGGGGCTATAAAGGCTGATGGAATCCAGCCTACTAGATTTGATGTAATATAACTTGAGAAACCTAAGTCTTCTGAGACTGCTGATAAGGCCCAAACTAACGTAAGCATAAGGATAACCGAGATCAATTCATTGCCCCCATCAATGAAATGGTTGACTAATTTCGCGATACTATAGCGTTGGATAAAGAAAAAAATTAAGGAAAGAATCAATGTAATGAACAAGGCCTCGAGCATAACTCCAAGGGCGTCAGCTTTAACAAAGGCATCAAAGAAGCTACTTGCTCGGGCATGTCCATCCCACCAACTTAAAAAAAGAGTCATAATTAAGACGATACTAAGGGGCATTAAAAGGTTTAGAGGCTTACTGGGGATTTCCTTTTCGAAGGCTTGTATGCATTTTTGTAGTTCTTCCTCTTCTCGCTGTTCTTCAGAATTTCCAATTAAATCGGCATTGGCAGATTGGCTCATTTCCTTAAAAAAGCTAAAGTAAATGCCTATTCCTATTATAACTAGTGAAAAAAAGTTAAAGGGTATACTCTTGATATAAACACTGTAGGGGGATTCATTAATACCTATTTGCTGCATCGCTGTCCCAATCAAAGAGACCATATAACCGACAAAGGCCGTGGCAACAGGCACGAGCGCAACAACAGGATTTGAAGTGACTTCAATCATAAAACCGATTTTCTGAGTAGATAGGGGTAATCTCCTTTTTAGAAGTTTCATGATAGGTGCAATTGTTACAATTCGAAAATTTGGATTATTAAATGTACCAATTGTCGAGAGCCATATAAGTAACATTGCTGACCGTTTGGTTTTAACTTTGCGTCCTACTAGGTCGACAAAACCTTTTATTCCTCCCGTAATCCTAGTTAAACTGATAAGGCCAGCAAAAACGTAAAGAAAGATAATAATCCTAATATTATTCGGCTGTACAAGATTGTTTATAAGATAGGAGATAAGGGTCTTAATTCCACCAAATAGATCCGGCTGTACAAGGTAACTTCCTAATATTAAACCGGCGAACAGTCCTGGTTGAACTTGTTTGGATAGGATAGCTATTGGAATAACGACTAGAAATGGTAAAAGTGAAATCCATGAGGCTTCCATACATGCTCCTGCTTTCTGAGTTTTCTTCTATTTATATATTATCCCCTGAATGGCAATGCTATTATTAGAAGGATTTAGCTAATTATTACCGAATTAAATAGGGATATAGTATTTTCACATTTAAATTTCTATGTAGATAAGGAGATTTTGTTTTGGAAAGACCACAAAGTAATCCTAGTCGAATGGTAGTTATTGAAGATAAGAAGAGCGGTGAGCGTTTTTTAGTTGACCTGTTAAGAGGTCAAACCTATGACAAAGAACAGTATACGAAGATTACTTATGAAGTACCTCTAAAGAAAGAATTCTGGGATCTACCGCGCTTAACCAAGTCAAAATGAAATACATCAGAAAACCTAAATTAACCCGTCATACAATTAAGGCATTAAGGCACTAGCTCCATTGCTAGTGTCTTAATTGTATACAGCGGTCTAATTACTTTAATCACTACCTGGAAAGATGAGATACGAAAAAGTATCCCTAATCTAGTTGAAGACGCTTGAAAGTAAGCATATTACAATGGATTAAGAAGTATCTAGCATAATATTGAGAATGTTTAAAATATTTGGGGATTTAGCTTTACTTACCCGCCTATGGCCCTTATAATGTTTACAAAAGATACAAAAAATGAGGGATAAACATGAGTGCCGGAGTCCATGCTGTCACAACAAGTATTATTCCACAATGGAATCGTGAACTCTTATTTGAAATCTTGGATAATATCCATGATGTAGTACTAGTTATTGATTCGGACACTACAATTGTCTATGCTAATGAGGCTTATGCAAAAATTTTAGGGGTTCCCGTGGCCAAAGTTCTAGGCCGAAGACTAGACGTAATCGAACCTGACTCACCAACTATCAGAATGCTGCATACGGGAAAGCCAAGTAGAGGGAACGGTTATGTTGAATCTCTAGACATTAATGTAGTGGGTAGCTCTTTTCCTTTATATAATGGAAATAACATCATTGGGGCAGTCTCAATCTTTAAAAATATTTCAGAAGTGGTTGAGCTTAATCGGGAATTACAGCAAACTAAGGGTGTTGCAGATTATTTGAAAGAGCAGTTAGAACAATGGGAGCACCTTCCTATGTCCTTCAAAGAATACGTAGGACAGAACAGTCGGTTAAAGGAAACCCTGGTGTTAGCAGCTAAAGTAGCACTAACTGAAAGCACAGTGTTGATTCTTGGTGAAAGCGGAGTGGGCAAGGAAGTTCTGGCTAGGGCAGTTCATAATTGCAGCCGACGTAAAGATAAGCCTATGATTAAGGTCAATTGTGCTGCCATACCGGAGGATTTAATAGAAAGTGAACTCTTTGGCTATGAAGAGGGAGCTTTTACAGGAGCTAAAAAGGGAGGCAAACTTGGTAAGTTTGAATTAGCTCATAGTGGTACAATATTTCTAGATGAAATAGGCGACATGAGTATTACTATGCAGGCTAAATTATTACGTGTATTACAAGAAAAGGAATTTGAACGTGTCGGTGGTACAAAGACGATCAAAGTTGATATACGTGTGATCGCAGCCACCAACCGTGATTTAGAAAGCATGATCGATAAGGGGACCTTCCGTCGTGACTTGTACTATCGTTTGAATATAGTTCCTCTCCATTTAACTCCTCTTCGTGAGCGGAAAGATGACATATTAGAGTTAGCCAAAACATTTCTCAAGCAATTCTCGCGGGAAGTGGGGCATGAACTTAATCTATCCCCACAAGTAGTAAGGTTCCTTCAGCAGTATGAGTGGCCCGGTAATATTAGAGAGTTGCAAAACGTATTAGAACATGCAAGCATTGTATGTAGCGGTACCACGATTGAAGTTCGTCATTTGCCGGCGCATGTAATTGCTGTCAATAATGAGAATTCAAGCATTGAGGATAAACCCTACGATGTAAAAGAAATTATAGGTAGGATGGAAAAGGAATTAATTCTATCAGCATTAGCTACTTATAATAATAATCGTACCCAGGCTATGAAAGCGCTAGGTATTTCCAGGAGAGCTTTTTATGATAAGTTACGTAAATATGGTATCGAAGATTGATCAGGCAGGGGAGAGGATGAGCTTTTATGAAAGTCACATCCTCTTTTGGCTTCTGCAAGTCGCTATCGATTAAGTGAGATTTTAGATGATATATTAAGTAAACGATATCCTTGATAGAATGTATCTATACTATACATTCTTAGGATTTGAACAAAGAATCCCTTAGTAATAGAAAGCCATGTCAGAATTTTTTAAGGGAGCAAAAACAGCCTAGATATGAAAAAAGGGTGTGTCTTTTTTAAAGGCCCACCCCTTTTAGTTCAAAGAAACGCAACTTTCACTAATAAGGGTATGGTAAGTTGTGGAAATGAAATATCCCTGGGTTGATTAAGAGGTAATGGCACAATAATTGCAACTATTAAAATAGTATAATCATTCTGAATATTTTGATAGAGGGAGAGGGTGTGTATAGGTTAATCAATTAATTACACAGTAGATTGGATAGGTATCGCTTAGAAGTAATATATAAAGTAAACAACAATGATCAATTAGTGTATGCAAGTGATACATTCGAACAGTCTAAGTTTAGAAAAAAGCTAAGGCAGAGGACCGATTATAGGAATTCTAAAAGGAATAGGGATTAGGCACAAAATTTGCATAAATTATAAAGTGAATATTCAAAATTTACAAAATATTATATTAAACAAGTAATTAAAAGGGGGGAATCTGACAATAAACCGTTCTAAGAAAAATGAGCTTGGAAAACAGTGTCCTTGAGAAAATGAAAGAGGTGCAAACACGAAATGAAACGAAGAAAAAGTATATGGCTTATTCTTACACTAATCATACTCCTGGTGGTCTCAGGTTGTTCCAAACCGTCTAACAATACTCCTTCCTCATCTTCTGAACCTAGCGAGGAAATCAAGACGATAAACATCGGGTACACAGGACCTTTAAGTGGCGGTGCTGCTTTATTTGGTAAGGAAGTAACTGAAGGTTTGGATATGGCTGTTGATGAAATAAATGAAAAAGGCCTTATGGTTAATGGGCAAAAGTATAAAATTAATCTCGTAAAACTGGATGATCAATACATGCCTGATAAGGCTGCAACGAATGCGCGCAGGCTGAAATCAGAATTTAATGCTCCTGCAGTTTTCATTCCGCACAGCGGCGGTGCTTTCGCTCTCCAACAATTCAATGAGACGGATGGATTTCTGATTATGGCTTATACCAGTGAGCCTAAGATTGCTCAAGCAGGTAATAAGTTGACTGTACAAATGACTTCTCCATACAATCTTTATCAAGAAATTTACTCTAAGTTGGTAATGGATAAGTTTGGAAAAAAACTAGCCCTTATTCCTACTACTAGTCAATATGGTAAGGACTGGACCTCTGCAATGGTGCCTGCTTGGGAAAAGTTAGGCGGAACGATTGTAGCCAATACCCCAGTGGATTATAACAAAGAAGCCGACTTTAATACCTATGTCAGTAAGGCCCTGGCAGCAAAGCCAGATGTGTTGTTTGTAGGAGGTCCGTCACAGCCAACCGCTTTGGTTATTAAGCAAGCTCGACAGCTTGGTTTCAAGGGTGGATTCGTTGTTATGGACCAAGCTAAAGTAGAACAAATGGCCGCTATAATACCGATGACAGATTTAGAAGGGGCTATAGGTGTTACTCCGGTTTTCCAATACCCTAGCGATGGAGCCCTTCCTTTTGTAGAACGCTTTAAAGCTAAATACAATGGTAAAATACCAGCTTGGGAAGCGAGCAAAAACTATGACCACATGATGCTATTAGCCAGAGGAATCGAAAAAGCTGGAAATGTTACAGATGCTGTCAAGATCTTTGAAGGAATGAAGGCTGTAACGCCAATAACGGACGCATCTGTCACAACACCCATACCTGGAATTGCTGCCGGGGGAGGATCAATGACGCCGGGAGTAGGGATTATGATCGAAAATGGCAAGTATGGTAAACCATTTATTATTCCGAATCCTGCAGATACTACAGGATATAACCTGGAAATGATGAAGAAGCAAGAGGCCAAAAGTTAGAGACTAGAAGCCAAAAGGCCTGAAAGTCCCTAGACAACTTGATGTAAAGCCTCAAATTAATATCTATTATGTCTTAGCCACGGTAAGCTTAGGGGGCCGTCATGGCGCTGAAGCTCTGACGGTCCTTCCTAGTTCTATTATTTGGAAAACAACAGTACAGGATGGATTAATCTGTCCTGGAGAGGATTGGGAAGGGGTGGCTCTATGGATTTATTGATACAACAGGTTGTCAACGGATTCACTTTAGGAAGCATTTATTGCCTGGTAGCCTTAGGACTCACTCTAATCTATGGCATCATGGAGGTGCCGAATTTTGCCCATGGACATTTATACATGGTTGGCGGGTATGTTACCTTTTTCATGATGACGTTATATGGTATTAACTATTGGGTGTCAGGTCTGATTGCCGGAATTGTTTTAGCTGTACTTGGTATTCTATTAGAAAGAATAGTCTTCAATCCCATGCGTAACAGTCCTAGTACAAATAAATTCATAGCGGCCGTAGGGGCTATGATGTTTATTGAGGCTGTCGCTCGGGTGCTTTGGGGGTCCGATTTCCGGAGTATTCCAGCAATCTATGATAATGTGGTCATGATTGGCGGGGTTCGACTGACCGAACAACGACTAATCATCATTGCAGGAGCGGTCATTTTAATGGTAGCCCTGTATGTGTTCCTAAAACATACACTCATTGGATCCACCATTGAAGCTATGGCGCAAAACAGGGACGGTGCCAGTCTCGTTGGTATTGATGTCAATCGAGTGGCGATGCTGACCTTTGCCGTAGCCTCCCTTTTGGCTTCAGCAGCAGCCTCATTATCAGGGCCGATTTTTTTAGTGTATCCTTCTATGGGTGCGCTGATTATCATGAAGGTCTTTGTGATTATTGTCATTGGCGGGATGGGAAGTATTCCAGGAGCCGTGCTCGGAAGTTTCATCTTAGGTATGACGGAGAGCTTAGGTGCGACCTATATTTCCAGTAACTATAAAGATGTTATTGCCTTCGCTATTCTAGTTTTAATCCTCTCGATCAAACCCTCAGGCCTTTTTGCAAAGGGAGGGCATTAACCATGGACTTAATTAAAAAAATGTATAAAACTAAATATATCGCCTATTTAGCTGTTTTTGCGCTGGCCATCGCCTTTCCCTATATAAGCCCTAATCGATATTACCTAACCGTCGTGACCCTAGGCTTTATTTATGCCATTGCGGTCTATGGATTAAACCTAATCGTCGGTTATTTAGGACAGCTTTCTCTAGCCCAAGCCGGTTTTTTTGGACTGGGAGCCTATACCTCCGGTCTGCTCAGTTTAAAGCTGGGACTGTCGTTCTGGTTATCCCTGCCGATTGCTGCTGCAGTAACCACCATCGTGGCCTTACTGGTAGGGTTGATCTCCTTTCGAACTCGGGGACATTACTTTGTCATCCTGACGTTGTGCATTGGTGTTATCATTCACTTAGTCATTGAAAAATGGGATAGTTTAACCGGAGGAGTTCGAGGTTTAATCGGAGTCCCTATACCGTCCAACATCGGGCCCATTGAATTTAAATCCCTGGAATCACAGTATTATCTAGTTCTCGTCTTTTTGATACTAACCATCTTTGTCATGAGTCGAATCGTTTCCTCCCTTGTCGGTCGAACCTTCAAATCGATTCGTAACAGCGAAGAATTAGCAGCTACCCTGGGGATTAATGTCATGAAAAGCAAGTTA
>NZ_JABZFS010000062.1:0-98177 GCF_014237355.1 Desulfosporosinus sp. | reverse complement strand
CGAATCCAAAGTTACATCCCTGATATCTCTATCATCTATCTTAATACTCCCTTTATTCACCTCATATAGTCTTGGGATCAGGTTAGTTATCGTAGTTTTCCCTACACCACTTGAGCCCACCAAGGCAACCATAGTTCCTGGATTTACTGAAAAATTTATATCCTCTAGAACTTTAACTTTACTATTATAGGAGAAATGCACCTTATCAAAATCAACCTTACCTTTAATGACTCCCAACACAGTGGCGTTGGGCTTATTTTCTATCTCCTGTTTTTGATCTAAATAATCAAAAATTCTTTGAAATAAGGCTAAAGATCGGGTGATATCTATGTGGATATTAGATAGTTGCGAGACGGGTAGATAAAGCCTCCCCAACAATGCTACAAAAGCAATGATGCTCCCAATTGAAATCTCACCCTTGATAAATAAATATCCACCATAAAAGTAAATGAGCATAGGTCCAATAGCAATAAAGGTAGTAATAGTCATCCTAAACCATCGGCCAACAAGGGATTCTTTTATTTGTAAGCCTATAACTTCGTTGTTAATTTGTTCAAATTTGGCTAACTCATCATTTTCCTTGGAAAAAATTTTTGTGAGTAGCGCGCCGCTAATACTAAAGGTTTCTTGAACGATCTGGTTAAGATCACTGATTTTCTCTTGACTCTTAGTTGCAATTTTCCATTTTAGCTTCCCTACTTTTCTTGTAGGGATGATAAAGGTTGGAAGTATAATCATGCCAACCATAGCAAGCTTCCAGTTCATTGATATTAAGACAATTGCCGTCGAAATTAACACTACAAAGCTGGTTAGAGCATTCACGACAGTTGTGTTGAATATTTCCTGAATTCCATCAATATCACTCGTAATTCTTGTAATGATCTCTCCGGGTTTAGCAGCTGTGTAAAAACTCAAAGACATATTCTGTAAATGTTTATACATTTGGTTTTTCATATTTAAGACTATATGCTTAGAGATCCAAATACTAAGATAGGACTGTGCTACTTGCAAAAGCCCTAAGATCACAGTAATTACAACTGAAATCAAGATTAATAAACTTAACATTACTAGATCTTTTTGTGGTAAAGCAGTGTCGATAATAGTTTTGATAAGTACCGGAGGGACAAGCCCTAGTATAGAAATAACTATGATGATCCCAATTACCAAAACCATTTTTGTCCAATATGGACTAAAATAGCTCATTATTCTTGCAAGCATCTTTCTGGTAACCTTTGGCATCTGTATATCGTCACTTGCAAATCTCAATCTGCCGATCCCTTGTTTCAAACTATCAACTCCTACGCTTGACAAGCTAACCCCTTTATCATTATAGCATAGTTGTATCCTTTAGGAGTTAAGGCCAACCGCAGCGTCTCATACCATAATGTTATTTTGAAATTATTTTCAGACTTTTCAGTTTTATTTTTTGGGACAACGTTTAATTTAAGGATAGAACCTAATAAATAACATAAACTACAACACAAACCGAATTAACAAAACTTAGCTGCGGAGGAGGACCTTCGATGTATAAGTCTGAGAAGAAAAACATGTCAATAGCCGTCCACCCCGGACTACGACGGATCTTATTAACAACCCCAACTCAGGAATCTTTGAGTACGATTATTGAATACCAACTCTTTGAGCAACCCGATCCACCCCTAGCAGAGGACATTCTTTGCCTATTGCCCTCTTGGGAACAACAAGCCTTAGCGGGAAACGAAGTACTGCCCACCCTCATTCAACACATTTACAAGCACTCGTTTAATATTAAAAATGAGAAAATGATTGAGGCTAACCTCTTACGCATACGTATTTTAGCCTCAACGCCCGGAATGATATCTTTTCCAGCACTTGAAATTCAAGAACACCTTGTTCGATTCTTGCAAACATCCGACAGTTTGGCAGACCTTCCTGAACTAGAGGTAGTGTCTTTTTCTGAGAAAGAAATTCAGCCCCTCTCCTCTGATTTAACTCGTTTCCGACTAACTCCGCACAGCCGCCGTTATATCCAAAACCTATTTCACCCTGAACGACGAGAAGCCATACTATCTGTTTTAGCGTATATTGTTAAGAATTACCCCCTGCTATCCACCTGCCGTCAAGCCTATGCCCTTATGCTATCTCTCGATAACCCTGACATCTGGGGGAACCATCCCTTTTGCGTTCGACTAATCGCCAATCGCTTTTGGGATAGTAAGCTAAGGAAGACCAAAGAAGCATAAGCCTTCTGGCAATGATTTTAGCGCAAAACTATGCCTTCTGCCTGAAACTAAAATTTTTTATTCATTAGTGATTTCCCCCAAGCGGCATGGGAGTCTGATTGGTTAAAAATTTGTTCACTTTAAATATATAAACCGTTCCATACTTGGAATATAGGGGGACCATTCATCGTCTGGGTGGTCCTCTTTTGCTTGCTCAAATTGATAAAGTTCGGCATCCATAGCATCTGCGTAGTGAATCACTAAAGCTTCCATTAACTTTGGCCTCTTAGGAGATTGCCATTCATATTTACCATGGTGACTCGTAAGAATATGCACTAACTTTGAACGGAGTTCGCGTGGAAAACTTGGAATCTTGGCGATCTCCTCGGTTAAGAGTTCGATCCCTAAGATAATGTGCCCCAGTAAACGGCCTTCCGTTGTAAACTTAATCCCGCGCTCATAGGAATACTCGCGAATCTTACCGATATCATGCAAAAGAGCACCCGTCACGACCAAATCGCGATTTATCTGTGAGTAATTGCTTGAAATTCCATCCGCAAGCTCCGCCACTCTAACACTGTGCTCCCAAAGTCCACGAAGATAGGCTTGATGAATTTTTATGGCTGCTGGGGCCTTCCGATAAGCAGATCCCCATTCTGGATGGCGGAAAATCTGCTCAAGCAGGGCTTTAAGCTCTGGTCGGACTATCTTCTTCATAAGAAAATATAAACGTCTTTCTAACTCATCTGCTGCAACGGGGGAACTTGGCAACAAATCTGATAAATCTACCTCTTCTTTCCGAACCATTTCGATTGTTTCAACCGTTAGATCAAGAGAGCCACGGTACTCAGATGCAACACCCTTAATGCGAAAAATATCCTCATCTTTTAGCCACACAAGAACTTGCGGGTTGTAGCTCCACATTTTTCCTTGCATCATTCCTGACCGATCTTGGCAAGACAAGGAGAGATAGGCACCGGGTTTTTGCCTAAAAGGGACTTCTTTCCATTCATTAATCAATAAGAGCCCTTCAAAGCGTTCTCCCGCTTTACAATCTTTTAACATATTAATCATCCTTTCTTTTCAAAACCTTATATAAATAGTTTAACAGTCTACCTAGACTTTTTTGTATTTTGGAAATGAAAGTTGACCTTTCGGGAATATTAACTATAGCATGGGGACTTGTTCCTATAAACTGAACATATGGAACACCCACTTCAAAGAAGTGGGTGTAGATAGTCCTAGAAAAAAGCGAGGGGTTAAAAAATGGAAGTAATCAAAGACCTTTTGATTGTAATTGGAAGAATTTTCACGATTATTCCTTTATTATTAGTTGTCACTATGTATATGGGGAAACGCGCCATAGGCGAACTTCCCGTTTTCGACTTTCTAGTTATCATTACCTTAGGAGCAATAACAGGAGCAGATCTTGCCGATCCAGAGATCTCTCACATACATACTGCTGTGGCGATCATTATAATTGGATTGTTCCACAAAGTTACAACTACCCTAATTATTAAGCATCGTAAATTTGGACACTTAATTACCTTTGACCCCACAATCGTTATTCAAGATGGCCAGTTTATCGTAAATAATCTTAAACGAATTCGTTATTCCATCGACAACGTTCTTCACATGCTTCGGGAAAAGGACATTTTTGATGTTAAAGACGTACGATTAGGTATTATTGAAGCAAATGGAAAGTTATCAGTCTTGAAACAAGACCTTAAACTCTCTGTAACCTTAGAGGATATGAACCTAACAAAGAAGAGTTCTTCATTATCTTACCCAGTAATCGTCGATGGAGAAATCTATGGAAATGTATTGCAAAAATTAGAGCTTTCGGATGACTGGCTCCAGCAACAGTTATTAAACCTTAATATCAAAGCTATCCGGGAGGTTTTCTTTGCCTCCGTCAATAATAAAAAGGAACTTCATGTTTCTCTTAAAAACTACGAGGAAGACAAACAAAACCTCGCCCCTTTATCAAATTAGTCCATGGGTCTCATTTGACGAGCTTTGAAGGGTATGCACCCATGGTCCTGTGGCGATTAATATCCTCCAATCCCTTGCAACCAAAAACAGACATGATAGAATAGGATATGGACGTTAAGGAGGTGAATCCACTGTCGGATCCTAACCTTACAACGAGTATGAGTATGACTATAAACATTACACAAAAGGCACTGAAATTCCTCCAGAAAGCCAAAAAAAAGAAGCTTTACATAAAACGCCTGGTAGTCACTCAATGCTGTATTCCGATCTCTACTCCACCGACCGTACGCAAAGGAAGTCCTCGTAAACTTGATGATTATTATCAGTTTAATGTAAACGGAATTACCGTGTATTATGATCGCAACTTGATTCGAAAGCCGGAATTAACCATTGATACTCAAGGGCTGGGTTTTTACGAACGATTAGTGGTTTCGGATTGGGTCATCAGATACTGAAGTCGGCCTTTTAGGCCGACTTTTAAATATTAGAATAACTTGTCTGAATACTTTCAAGGGTATTGCCTGCCGATTACTTCAAGACTTGTAAACTCATTTTGTAATAATAAATTAACTCATTAAACTCCTCTGGTAACCCGTTTTCTCGAATTAACTTTTGAGCTTTTTTTAACAAATGCTTATGTACTTCTCCCCGGCTAATTAGAAACTTAATCATTTTTTTCATGTTTAAATCATTTGTCATTTCTAAATGTTGCTCATATAGTCGGCCCACTCTTGTTTCCGTCTGTATATCCACCTGTAGCATGTTAAGAACATCAAGACTCTGGTCGATATGCTCGACTCCCCAGGGAACCCCTTGTGCATTAGCCAAGGTTAGCGGTGGTCCTCCCAGCTTTTTAATGGCTACTGAAATCAATTCCATATGCCCTAATTCTTCAGCAGCGATTATACCCAGTAGTTCTCGAACATGTCGGTTTGAGATGTTCGACCGCTGATTAAAGTATTGTATCGCTGATGATAATTCACTATCGATCCCTGCATAATGTTCTATTAACACGTTCGCAAACTCTGGATCTTGACGTTCAACATGGATCGGATAAAACAAACGCTTGTGGTAATTGAACACTTTCATCCCACCCTCTATTTAAAGAATCCTGCTCTCTATTATATGGTGGCAGAATCCGCTACGTTCAAAAGTTACTGAACTTATAGTTGAGCATTGAGATTTCAGAAATGTACAGGTTGTAACACTTCCCTCCCCTCATTCATAGACTACTTTGGAGGGAGGGAAGGATAAGTGTTATTATGTTGTCCTAATTGTCAGAGCATGGATCACTTAAGCAAGTGGATTCAATATACTGCTCAAACTCTACAAATGAACATAATCCCAGCGGCAAAGAATCCAGTCTATATCTGCCCAAAATGTTTGAATAGTTCTCCTAGTATAACTTTACCCCGGATTAACCATTAGCTCCAACTTAAATACCTTACAACCTTCATTTCAGACGGGGGGTAACGAAACTTTAGTTTCATTACCCCCCGTTTTTTGCCCAATCGTAAGACTTCCACTTCAAGGCGAAACACTATTACATAGCTGCCTTTATATTAGGAACATTGTAGTATCTCCCAATGATAGATAAAAAAAAACCCTCATATTCAAATGAGGGGTAAAAGAAAGAAGGGGAGAAAAATGAGAAGAATATTTATGTCAACCGCCAAAAGTACGGGGAATCCTTTGTTGGTTATATTATAGAACAAGAGTGTTACATTCCCATGAACTTTGTGTGAAGAATATGTTAAACCTTATAATGGTAGTTCCTATTCAGGTAGGCCTTTCAACCCAATATCTCGACGAAAATGCGCCTTGGGAAAGTCAATTTGATCCACAAGAACATAAGCCTTTTCCCGAGCCTCTTGAAGTGTTCGTCCTCCAGCGGTTATCCCCAACACCCGACCCCCAGTACTTACAAGTTGTCCCTCGCTAATTCCAGTTCCGGCATGAAAGATGACCGCATCCAGATCTCTCTCCACAGGTAACCGAATCGGAACCCCCTTTGTGTAAGCTGAGGGATAACCCTGAGCAGCCATGACAACACAAACTGCGACCTCTTCTTTCCAGTTCAACTGGATCTCAGATAGGCTTTCTTCCGTGCACGCCCATAGAATTGGCAACAGATCTGATTCCAATCGTTTCATCACGACTTGGGTTTCGGGGTCCCCAAACCGAACATTGTATTCCAATAATTTGGGGCCTTGCTTCGTTAACATCAAACCTAGAAAAAGCACTCCTATAAAGGGGGTCCCCCGTTCTTGCATAACCTGCAAAGTAGGATTGACCAGTTCGCGCATAACAGTATTCTCAAGTTCGGGCGTCCAAATTGGTGGAGGGCTATAAGTACCCATGCCTCCAGTGTTGAGCCCGAGGTCTCCCTCTAAGGCCCGCTTATGGTCTTGAACAGGAACCATCGGCAAGGCTGTTGCCCCATCTGAAAAGCACAACAAGCTAACTTCTTGTCCTTCTAAGAATTCTTCAACAAGCAACTTTTTACCAGCTAAACCAAAGTTGCTGCCTTCCATAATTTCATCTACAGCTTGGAGGGCAGTTTCCTTATCCATCGCTACAATAACACCTTTGCCCGCCGCTAGACCGTCTGCCTTCAAAACACAAGGAGCTCCAATGGTGTGAATGAATTTTTTGGCCTGCTCAGAGTCTTCAAAGACTTGCCACTTTGCTGTTGGGATCTTAGCACGTTCCATAATCAACTTAGCGAAGGATTTACTCCCCTCTAATTGAGCTGCTGCCTGAGTCGGCCCGAAGATCCTCAGACCCGCCTCCAGAAAGGCATCAACAATCCCTAAGCTCAAAGGGTCTTCCGGCCCAACTACGGTTAAATCAATCTTCTCCCTGCATGCAAACTCCACTAATCCAGCGATATCCTCGGCAGAAATAGGGACATTCCACATCGCGGTCCCAGCATTTCCCGGTGCCACAAATAATCGTTCTAGTTCTGGGCTTTGAGCCAGTTTCCAGGCCAAAGCATGCTCCCGCCCGCCGTTTCCTACTACTAATACTCGGTGTTTACTCATTGTTTCACCTCGTTTCGCAATTTCACATGAGATCAACGCGATCCGTAAACGGACTTTCATCAAGTCTCAATAGCTGAACAAATTCCTTAATGCTGGAAATGTCGGCGATGCGTGAAAACCATGATGATGTTTAAGCGATTGGCCGCTTCGATAACCGAGGCATCTTTAAGAGATCCTCCTGGTTGAACAATCCCTCGGATCCCGGCCTTGGCAGCCTCTTCAATCGAGTCAGGGAAGGGAAAGAAAGCATCCGAAGCTAAATATGCACCTTTAGCGTTGCCACCCGCTTGTTCTAGAGCTATCTTAACGGACCCTACTCGATTCATTTGCCCGGCTCCAACACCCAGTGTACGTCTATGGTTGGTAACTACAATGGCATTTGATTTAACATGCTTCACAATCCGCCAGGCAAAATCAAGGGCCTCTAGATCCTCTTCCGAAGGTTTTTGTTCGGTCACGACATCCCATTCGCTAACTAGCGTTGTCCCTTGATCCACTTCTTGAATGAGATATCCGCCTTCAATACTTCGGGAAACCCAGCCAGGTTTAGATTTACCTAATTCCCCTCTTCCTACCACAAAGAGCCGAAGATTTGCTTTAACACTTAGAATCTCTCGAGCTTCTGGACTGAATTCCGGAGCAACAATAACTTCATAGAATCGATCTTTAAGTACTTCTGCACATGACAGATCTACCACACGGTTAAAGGCAATAATTCCACCAAAAGCAGAAACTGGATCTGAGGCAAAGGCTAATTCATATGCTTCGAGGGGGGTCTGGCCCTTTGCGACTCCACAAGGATTGGTGTGCTTAATAATGGCCGCTGCACAGGATTCAAACTCACGCACAAGCTTCCAGGCGGCATTCATGTCAATCCAATTATTGTAAGAAAGTTCTTTCCCTTGGAGTTGCTTACCATTAGCCAGGGTTCCCACCCCGGCTTCTGAATTGATATAAAAGGCGGCCTTTTGCTGGGGATTCTCTCCATAGCGTAACTCTTGAACTTTTTGAGCAGTTATACGCAGTGTCTCAGGAAAACTGCTGGTAGGCTCAAGCTGCCGTTCTAAATACCCAGCAATTAAACGATCATATTCAGCAGTATGCGCGAAGGCTTCTGCTGCTAGCCGCTTTCGCATACCCGCGGGTACATTTCCCATTTCGCGAAGTACGCTAATAACTTCTTCATATGATTCTGGGTTGACCAATACCACAACCCGCCCGTGATTCTTAGCTGCGGCGCGAACCATCGTCGGTCCCCCAACGTCAATATTCTCTATAGCTTCTTCAAAGCTTACACCAGGCTTGGCAATTGTCTCCCGAAAAGGATAAAGATTAACCACAACTAAGTCAATATAGCGAATCCCATTTCTCTCCATTTGCTCCATATGTTCGACACTATCCCGCGCCAAAATTCCACCATGAATTAATGGATGAAGCGTCTTAACCCGCCCATCTAAAACTTCTGGGAAACCCGTGACCTCGCTCACATATTTCACTGGGACATTGGCTTCATCCAACGCTTTGTATGTACCACCCGTCGAAATCAATTCAAAGCCTAAATCCACAAGCTCACGTGCAAAAGCAACAATTCCTGTCTTATCCGAAACACTTATTATAGCTCTTCGCTTCATCCCAATCACTCCTATTGCAAAATCTTTACTTGACGCCCAGTCCGCTCTACCTTCCCCAAAGCCAACAAGCGTACAGCCTCCGTATAGAGGCGATGTTCTACCGCTAAGATTCTATGGGATATACTTTCTACCGTATCCTCTGGTAATACCGGTACTGCTTCCTGTAAAATAATCGGGCCGCTATCTAATCCTTCATCGACAAAATGAACAGTGCATCCACTGACTTTGACCCCGTACTCAAGCGCCTGGCGCTGAGCATGAAGACCGGGAAAAGCAGGGAGTAAAGAGGGATGGATATTAAGGATAGGGATATGCACTTGACGCATAAACTGGGGACCTAAAACCTTCATATATCCAGCAAGAAGTAATAACTCCACTTGGTTTTCTTTCAGCCAACTCAAGATATCTTCCTCCTGCCCTTGACGATTGGGGTAATGGTTGGTTTGAAAAACACGAGTTGGAATTCCTGATTCCTCTGCTCGCTTAAGTGCCCCAGCCCTTAATTGGTCTGACCCGACAGCTACAATCTCAATAGGAAGAGCCCCACTTTGATGAGCATCAATTAACGCTTGGAGATTACTCCCTCGACCTGATGCCAAAATTGCTGTCCTCATAAGCCACCCCTTCTCCCCTTACCACACTTCCGATAATAAAGCTTTTTTCGCCCAGCTCATCAAGTTTACTGCACACACAATCCTTATCCTCCTCGCGTACAATAAGCACGAAACCAATCCCCATATTGAAGGTTCGATACATTTCTGACCAATCAACATCTCCTAATCGTTGAAGCAATTCAAAGATTGGAGGGCGTTCCCAGGCAGACGGATCAATTCGCACGCCCAATCCGTCGGGTAATATCCGTGGAACGTTATCCGTTAACCCTCCCCCGGTAATATGAGCCATGCCAAGAATTTGCCCACCGGGAAGAAGAGACAATATTGACTTAACATAAATACGGGTTGGGCGAAGCAGTGCCTCCCCGAGGGGTTCACCTAACTCCGGGAATAGCTCATCTAAGGAATATGTAGCAAAGATCTTACGGGCTAGGGAATAGCCATTGCTATGAAGCCCCGAGGATGGCAACCCAATAAGTAGATCTCCAACCCGTATCTTTGAGCCGTCGATTAACTGGTCTTGATTCACCACTCCTACGGAAAAACCTGCAATATCATACTCATCTTCGCCATAAAATCCAGGCATTTCTGCTGTTTCTCCCCCGATTAGAGCACACCCCGCCATTTCACACCCTCTGGCAACTCCACCTACGACCTCTGCCAGCCGTTTTGGTTCTACCTTGCCAACTGCTAAGTAATCGAGAAAATACAAAGGTTCTGCCCCTTGAACTAATATATCATTAACACACATAGCCACAGCATCTTGTCCAATGCTATCATGACGATTCATTTGAAAGGCTAGGCGCAGCTTAGTACCGACACCATCAGTTCCAGAAACAAGAACTGGGTTTGGATACCTGGTCAAATCCAATTTAAATAGTCCGCCAAACCCCCCGAGTCCACCGAGTACCTCTGGTCGAAGAGTCCGAGCAACCGCTGGCTTGATGCGTTCTACCACTTCATTCCCTGCCTGAATGTCAACACCCGCGTCTCGGTATGAGTATCCCAACGTTGGTTCCTCCTTAGATTTCAAAATTGTTCTTACCTCGGTTTAAACTCGAAACTGAAATAGGATAGGCCCCGTTAAAGCAAGCCAAGCAAACATCCTCCGTACCCAGCGCCCGAAGCAATCCCTCTTCTGAAATATAGTGTAAGGAATCTGCCCCAACATACTTCCGAATTCCTTCAACATCCAACCGATTGGCGATAAGCTTTTCCCGTTCTGCGGTGTCAATTCCATAGAAACAGGGATAGGCCACGGGAGGAGAACTGATTAAGAAATGGACCTCCTTGGCGCCGGCCTTCTTGACCATTTCAACAAGTTTGGAACTAGTTGTTCCTCGGACGATGGAATCATCGATCATCACAACACGTTTGTCTTTCAGAACACTTGTATTCGCATTGAGCTTAAGCCTAACGGCGACTTCTCTCATAGCCTGGGTTGGTTGAATAAAGGTTCTTCCAACATAACGATTCTTGATAAGTCCTTCTCCAAAGGGTATTCCTAGTGCAGTAGCATACCCTAAGGCCGAAGCAGTTCCAGAGTCTGGAACTGCAATCACAAGATCAGCATCAATCGGACATTCTCGTGCCAGTTCGATACCCATCTGCCGACGACTTTCAGCGATATTCAACTGATCCATTGTACTATCTGGCCGCGCAAAATAGATGTATTCGAAAGCGCAAGCTGCTCGCTTCATTTGGTTGAGCCCTCGACGTGAATGTAGTCCCTCTTCATCGATCACAACAATTTCACCAGGTTCTACATCTCTTACAAACTCTGCTCCGATAGTATCCAAGGCACAACTTTCGGAGGCTAGACAATAACAACCACCCAGCCTCCCAATACATAAGGGGCGAACACCATGTGGATCCCGAATTCCGAAGAGCTTATCTTCTGCTAAGATTACCAGGGCATATGCACCACGGAGGTCCATCATAGTCTTGACCAGTGCGTCTTCAAATGAATCCCGGCGATACCGAGAAATAAGGTTAATAATTGCTTCCGTATCAACCGTCGTTTGAAAGACCGCCCCTTTCTTCCCCAACTCTTCTCGAAGGTCAGAAGCATTGGTCAAGTTTCCGTTATGAGCCAAGGCCATCATGCCTTTTTGATAGTGTACCACTAAAGGTTGGGCATTTGCTAGTAGGCTTGATCCTGTTGTAGAGTAACGAACATGCCCAATCGCCATTTTCCCCTTCAAGCCCTCCACAATACTATCGGAAAACACTTCTGACACTAATCCCATTCCTTTATGCAAGTCAATGCTTCGACCATCTGAGACCGCAATCCCAGCGCTTTCCTGCCCACGGTGCTGTAAAGCATAAAGTCCGTAGTAAGTTAGACGGGCGACCTCCTGATCGGGAGCATAAATCCCAAAGACTCCACATTCCTCTTTTGGTTTGTCATCTCCGTATTCGAACATTTGCGGTCCCTCTTTCTACCTTAGTTCCGAGCTTATTTCTCAACCTATGAAAGGACCGCTTTAACTCTACGATAAACCTCTTGATACGCTTCTTCAACCTTTCCTAGATCCCGTCGGAATCGATCCTTATCCAGCTTCTCTCGTGTTTCAATATCCCAGTAACGACAGGTGTCTGGAGAGATTTCATCGCCAAGATAAACCTTTCCATCACAAAGACCAAACTCTAGTTTAAAGTCAATCAGCTCAATCCCTGCCTTTACTAAGATGTCTTGAAGTAAAGCATTCACTTTTAAGCCCATAACCTGTATTTCTCGAGCAACATCCACACTTGCCCAGCCCATCGCATCAACATGAGATTCATTAACCAACGGGTCTCCTAGTTCATCGTCTTTATAATACAATTCCACAACTGGTTTGGAGAGCACAAAGCCTTCCTCGACTCCTAAGCGCTTGGAAAGACTCCCAGCCACAATATTACGAACAACGACTTCTAGGGGAATCATGTCTAGACGTCTTACTACCATATCCCGATCGCTTAACAGTCGAACGAAGTGGGTTGGAATACCCCCTTTTTCTAACTCCTCAAAGAAGAGTGCTGATAACTGGTTGTTAACGAGTCCTTTATCTACAATTTGTCCCTTCTTCTCACCATTAAAGGCTGTGGCATCATCTTTGTAGGCTACCCAGAAATACTCATCTTGATCAGTGTCATAAACCCTCTTAGCTTTGCCCTCATACCGTAATTCTAACTTTTCCATAAATATCCTGCCCCTTTCGTTTAATAAGTTTCAATTTCATTACTATCTCTTAAAACATTCCTTCTCCGTACTCGTAGGGGCAATTCATGAATTGCCTCTGCCTTTACATCCTCGGAGCTTACTATTCCCGATGCTCATATACTCTCGAAGGTAACATATCCTCTAAACTAGCTCTAAACGCTTGAAAATATCCGCTACATGCTTCGTATGGTAGGCATAATCAAACAATTCGCCAATTTCTTTTTCATCTAAATATTCCCGTATACTCGTATCCTGAGTAATTATATCCTGAAATTGTTCTTTTGTGTTCCAGGCTTCCATAGCGTTGCGTTGAACTAAAGCATATGCCATTTCCCGACTGATGCCCTTATCAACAAGGGCCAACATGACACGTTGAGAAAATATCAGGCCAAATCCCTTGTCGATGTTTACCCTCATTTGCTCAGGGAACACCTCCAGTCGATCGATGAGCTGAGTCATCTTATGCAGCATATAATCTAAAGCAATAGTACTATCTGGTAAGATCATCCGTTCTGCCGAAGAATGTGAGATATCCCGCTCGTGCCATAAAGCCACATTTTCCAGTGCTACTTGAGCGTTGCCTCGAATAACTCGTGCCATGCCGCAAATACGTTCCGGCGTAATGGGGTTTTTCTTGTGAGGCATAGCTGAAGACCCCTTCTGTCCTTTCCCAAAAGCCTCTTCAACTTCATGAACATCTGTTCGTTGTAAATTGCGTAACTCAGTTGCAATTTTATCAAGGGAACTGGCAATCCCGGCCAGCGTGGTCATGAAGAAGGCATGCCGGTCACGTTGAAGTATTTGTGTAGATATCAAAGCTGGCTTTAAATTAAGCACTTTACAAACATGCTCTTCGACTTGAGGATCTACATTGGCAAAGGTTCCCACTGCCCCAGAAATTTTTCCAACCCGTATCTCCTCCCGAGCAAACACTAAGCGCTTCTTTTGACGTCTCATTTCATCGTACCATAAGGCAAACTTCAGGCCTAAGGTAATCGGTTCAGCATGAATCCCATGGGTTCGCCCCATCATTAGAGTATCCTTATGCTCAATCGCTCTGCGACTTAAGACTGCCGCTAGTCCTTCCATTTTAGCCAACAAAATATCCGATGCCTCTACTAATTGTAAAGAAAGGGCTGTATCAAGAATATCCGAAGAAGTAAGACCTAAATGAATGTGTTTTCCCTCATCTCCCACATTCTCTGCAACATTGGTTAAAAACGCTAACACATCATGTTGGGTGATTTCCTCGATCTCTTGTACCCTTTTCCATGAGAAGGTCGCCTTCTTCCGAATAACCTCTACCGCCTCATTCGGAATCTTGCCGAGTTTGGCCCATCCTTCACAAGCAGCAATTTCTATTTTCAACCATAATGCGAGGCGATGCTCATCAGTCCAAATTTCTCCCATTTCAGGAAGTGTATAACGTTCGATCATGCTTGGGTCTCCTTATTAATAAATTAGAATCACAGCCACTTTAATCCTATTTTCCTTCCCTCACTCGCGCTTGCAATGCTTCATCCTTAGCTTCTAGATCGTTTAACATTTGGGCTCGATAGTTTTTAACTTGAATACTTAAAACTTGATCCTCAGTTGCTAAAATCTGAACCGCCAGTAACGCCGCGTTGCGGGCCGCACCAATGCCTACTGTAGCTACTGGAATTCCAGGCGGCATCTGCACGATGGAATAAAGAGCGTCAACCCCTTCTAAAGCCCCGCTGCGCATCGGCACACCAATTACTGGTAAGATTGTAGCACCTGCCACAACCCCAGGTAAATGGGCTGCTAACCCTGCTGCCGCAATAATGATCTTACCCCCTTGGGCCTCAAATTCCTTCACCCAGTCTACAGTTCGTTCCAAGGCTCTATGAGCAGATGAAATCTTCACTTCGTAATCAAGATCAAATTGACGGAGAATCTTTATTGCGTCCTCCATAACCTTTAAATCTGAATCGCTTCCCATAATAACTCCAACTTGACTCAAAACTAATCCCCTCACTTTTTGACTTTTTAAAAGAATGCTTGAAAGATCAATGATATAAAAAAACCAGGCCGGGCAGAATTCACATCCATCAAAACAGAGTGAAACCTACCCGCCTGGGCTTTTATCCCTTCGGTGTAATTTGATTTTGCAATCAAACCTGTACCACTTGGACAAAGAAAACTTGGCTACTAACAATTTCATTTGCCCTAGGTACACTTTCGCTCATAGTCAGACCATTTACGGCGGCCTGGTAGAAACTCGTGGACCATATCTCCACTATTATATGAACTCCTTATTTAATTATCCGAATCCCGATTAATTCTGCGCTCAGCTTTCTTCTCATTGATAAGCCTATTCTACAAGAAGGTGGTATCCAGGTCAATAGAAAATCGAACATTAATTAATATTTTATCAAAAATGTTCGATAAGGCAGCGTTTGATCAACAAATTGACCCTGCAATCTTACTTGCAGGGCCATTGTTATTTGACATACACCATTAAGGCTTAAACGTCTAATCGTATTTTGTTTGTCTCGAGACATAGAACCTAAGCCTTTGCTGGAGGACTCGAGGATGCGGATTGTTCTTCAATAACTTTATCTTTAACAAATATTGAATTCTTCGAAAGAATACTATACTCTCCATCATTATTAATAATTCGAGAAATATGTCTTATCGGAAGGTTACAATGATCACAGTATCCATGGGCAAAATATTTTTTTGCTTTAGATATTTCTTTAGTTTTATGCAGATCTTTGCCGCACTGTGGACATGAAATAATTACCTTATCTAACAGGTTTTTTAATTCTAAAATCTTCTCCTCATTTTCTCTTTGAACTTTTTCCCAATTGATGATCACTTTTTCGGAGAAATTATAGACTTTCTTAAAGATTTCCGCTGTATAAATAGCATCACTTAAAGCATCGTGAAAAGGAAACGTTTTTTCAATTTCCAGCGCTTCCACAGCACTTTCTAAACTCGGCTGTTTATTTAGTCCCTCAAAATGCATGTATATTTGCTGAATATTAATAAACCTATCTAAGGATAAGGATTTGAACCCAAAAAACAAACTATTATCTCTTAAACCCAAAATATCGTCGTGCCCCCAAGAACATAGGACAGAATCTCTTCCTACCCATGAGTTAAAGCTCTCAATTGTCTGAACAAAAGGCGTTCCTTGGTTGACTGTCCTTGTATCGATAGTCGTTTTCTTCTTTACATAAGGATTGATCCGTTTATAAATGACAGGCCTAATGATTGAATTGAACTGGTCAATAGTTTCTAAGCTTTCGTTTAGTTTAACTGCACCAATCTGGATGATTTCACTTTTAAGAGCAGGATTAGCGTAATCCCATTCATTGAATTTAAAAAACATGTTGAATTCCAAATCGAATACTATATAATTCATTGTCCCCTCCTCTACACCTGTTTATTATAATACCTTCCAACAATAAACGCACGCACATACTTCCAGTTAAAAACCTAAGTATTCTACTATTATTGGCAGATTTCTTTCTTGTCATTATTTCACTAAAACTATGATGTGATTTTCTGGAGCCCATCATAAATTCAGGGGCTCCTTAATCATAAAAACAGAGACACCTACAAGAATCTTTCTTGAGAGGTGTCTCATTAACTATATTCTTCCTGATTACCAAAAGCTTAGCTGTTTATAGGAGCTGATCTTCTGGTATTGATTCAGTAGACCGTCTAATTGCTGACTAACTTCGACAACTTCGCTATCGACAAGGTTACGTGTCATAGCAAATTTATTTAGTTTCTTACGAAGTACTTCGATTCTTTTCAAAAGTTTCTTTTCCACACGGATTCCTCCTGAAATGTCATTCTCAAGAAGATTTTATTGCTTTATTGATGAAATAGCAAGAATTAATTTTCCATTAAAAGGTAGTCATTTGTCGTAAAATGACTGTTTTTTCTGATATTAATCCTTGTCCAATTTTTTGGTATTGATTTTTGTTTGTTTACGTCAAAACTACGCTACCAAGGGGTTTATAGCCTACCTTTAGGATCCTAGCCTTTCGAGGTTAACTCGATTGCGTCCTTCATGTTTTGAACGATAAAGAGCGCGGTCAGCAGCAAGGATCATGTCCTCTGGTCTAGCAGTTTGATCAGGGAATCTAGTTATGATTCCTAAGCTCACTGTTACATAATCCGCACATTGAGAATTACTGTGCGGAATTCTTAGCCTTTCGATACTTGCCCGTAATTCTTCGGCGATAATGCCTGCCCCTATATCATCCGTGTTTGGAAGGACCACGGCAAACTCTTCCCCTCCATAACGGGCTATGAAATCTCCCGGACGCCTCAACGCCTTTTTTAGAGTAGATGCTACAGTTATTAGACAGTCATCTCCTTTAAGATGACCATATGTATCGTTAAACGCTTTAAAAAAGTCAATATCAAGCATAATCAATGAAATTGGGCTTCCTTCCCGTTTTGCCCTCCTGCACTCTTGAAGAAACCCCTGATCAAATTGCCTTCGATTAGCTATCCCAGTAAGCCCATCAAGAAACGAAAGATTCTGAAGCCTCTCGTTAGCCGCTTTTAATTGACGGGTTACTTCAAGTAGTTCTGATTCCCGAGCTTTTCGTCGAGCCGTTTCATGTTTTAATCGTAGTGCAGAATGAACCCTTGCCAATAACTCTACCTTATCAAGAGGTTTCTTAATATAATCCATAGCCCCTGCGGAAAAAGCTAATTGCAGATCATCTTTATCCGTTGTCGCAGTCACCATTATGACTGGTACATCCACGAATTCCTCACGCATCTTAAGATTTCGGCATGCCTCAATGCCATTAATCTCTGGCATAAGGATATCCATCAAAATTAGATCAAGGTCGACCTTTCCTCGATCTGATTGGCCATCCAGAAGCTGATAAAGTTCCCTTGCAGATTGGACAGTAATAATATCTACATAACCTGCAGACAAAAGGAAGGCCTTTATAACTTCTAAGCTAAATGTCGTATCGTCCACAATAACTATTGCCATTCAAAGTACCTCCATTACATTTTCAGGATTCTCCTTCGATTTCTTAAAATCCTGCATGATTTAAATACTATGAATAAAGAATCTTATTGAGGAACAAAGGAATCAGGTCTGTAGTTATTTAAACTGCAGACCTGATTCTTTTAATTCAATATCTTATTCTCGATTTTTTCCTACTCCCACTCAATCGTCCCAGGGGGCTTGGAGGTAATGTCATAAACGACACGATTGACGCCCTTGACTTCATTGACAACCCTTGAGGATATGTTGTGCAGAAGCTCATAGGGGAGCCTAGCCCAATCCGCTGTCATGGCATCTTCGCTGGTGACTGCCCTCAGAATGATGGGATATTCGTAGGTACGTCCATCTCCCATAACCCCAACGCTTTTGATGGAAGGGAGCACCGCAAAGCTTTGCCATAATTCATGATACATTCCTGAACGTCGGATTTCTTCTAGAATAATAGCATCAGCTTCTCTCAAAATATCTAACTTCTCACGGGTTATCTCGCCGAGAATCCGAATAGCCAGTCCCGGTCCAGGGAATGGTTGACGCCAGACAATTTCCTCACTCATTCCCAGTTCAGTTCCGAGTTCACGTACTTCGTCTTTAAAGAGCATACGCAACGGCTCGACAAGCTCAAACTGCATGTCCTCCGGTAAGCCACCGACATTATGGTGACTCTTAATTGTTTCTGCAGTTTCCGTCCCGCTTTCCACAATATCCGGATAAAGGGTTCCTTGGACTAAGAAATCTACTTCGCCTAACTTAGATGCCTCGACTTCAAAAACACGAATGAATTCATTGCCAATAGCTTTACGCTTAGTTTCCGGATCTGAAACTCCTTCAAGCTTTTTCATAAAACGCTCTCGAGCATCTACAAATACCAAATTCAGTTGGAATTGTTCTGTAAAAATCTTCTTAACCTGTTCAGCTTCATTTTTCCGCATAAAACCATGGTCAACAAAAACACAGGTGAGTTGGTCTCCGACTGCTTTGTGTACTAAGGCCGCAGCAACCGAAGAATCCACGCCGCCACTCAAGGCACAAAGGACACGCCCATTTCCAACTTTCGCCCGTATCTCAGCTACCTGCAGCTCAATAAAGGACTCCATGGTCCAGTCTCCAACACATTTACAAATGTCATACAGAAACTTTTCTAACATCGCTTGTCCATCGGGTGTATGCTTAACTTCCGGATGGAATTGGACACCATAGAAGTGACGTTTTTCATCCATCATCGCTGCAACCGGAGTATGACTGGTGTGGGCAGCAATTACAAAGCCCTCAGGCAACGTCTGAACAGAATCCCCATGGCTCATCCAGCACGGACGGTCTCCCTCCATGCCTTTCCAGAGATCGGTTGCCTTATTAATTGTGAGCATTGCTTTTCCATACTCACTAAATTCCGGATGTTCTACGCTTCCACCTAACTGAACGGTCATCAATTGCATTCCATAACAAATCCCCAAGATTGGGATCCCTAAATTATATATTTCAGGGTCCACTTTAGGAGCGTTCGCTTGATTAACACTTGCCGGCCCACCTGAGAGGATTATTCCCTTAGGCTGACGAGCCTTAATTTCCTCAACGGATGTTTTATAGGAAATCATTTCAGAATATACATGGGCCTCACGAACACGTCGAGCAATAAGCTGATTGTACTGTCCACCAAAATCCAGAACCAAAACTAATTCCTGTGTCACTTATTTCATCACCATTCATTAAAAATTAGATAAATTTATACGCTTCGGGTTTCAAAACGCCAATGTAAGGTAAGTTTCTGTATTCTTCATTAAAGTCTAATCCGTACCCAACGACAAATTCGTCTGGAATCGAAAATCCGTTGTAATCCGGAAAGACTTCTGCCTGTCGTCGTGCAGCTTTATCGAGGAGTGTGACCACCTTTATACTAAGAGGATTGCGTGCTTTTAAGTTTGCTTTTAAGTACTGTAAAGTTAATCCTGTATCCACAATATCCTCAGTAATCAAGATATGGACATCTTCGACACTACGCTCTAAATCCTTAAGTATCCTGACCACACCAGAGGATTGAGTTGACGCACCGTAGCTGGATAACGCCATAAAGTCATAAGCTAGCGGTAATTTGATTTCTCGAATAAGATCTGACATGAAGGGTACTGCTCCTTTTAAAATGCCTAGGACCAAAAGATTCTTTCCAGCATAATCTCTAGTAATCTCTGCCCCTAATTCTGAAACGCGTTTTGCCAATTCCTCTCGTGATATTAAAACTTTTGCAATATATTCTTCCATTAAGGACACCTCCACTATACTATACTAACTCGTTTCTGAAAAACTCATGCCAAAACTATACCAGAGGCTTGTCCATTGTGCAAATGCTTTTATAGTTCAAACGTTATTATTCAAAAAAAAAGAGTAAGCATACCCATTATTAGGTACACTTACTCCTCATACTACCATGGTAGGGGCAATTCGCAAATTGCCCCTACGGGTTAAACGTCTTTAGATGTCCGGTGCCTGAATACTTATCTTCTTACCGATATCTTTAAACTCGAGTGTCATGGTCATGGGATCGGACTTAGCTTTATTCTTCGCTTCGATAGCCGCTTTAACGAGCATTTTATCTGACTTACGAATATAAAGGGTATACTGGAAATCCGTCCAAAATACCTCCATCATTTGATTCTGTACACTAGGTTTTAATTGACACACCCATGTTTTTTCTCCATTTACCTTCTCTTGACCGCTAAGCATCACCTCTCCAAGTTCTTTCATCTGAAGTGAAGATAAGGGGTTGAGCTCCGCCAGAAAGACTTCCTGGGCTGCTGGAGCATTAGCAAAACGAATCCACTTCTTGCTAAACGGATCTTTGCTGTAGGTAGAATCTCCGATTTTGATCATTTCCACTTCGCTCCCTACCAACTGACCCAAGATTCGTGTGTTCCCACCGTCCTTTTCTCCTAGAATCTGAGTGAGTACGCGATCTTTTCCCTCGACCCATTGATGTTGGGTTAAACTGTAGCGAAAAGAGGTCGCTGCATTTAGTCGTTCTAAGCCGTGTGTGACTAAATCAGTGGGTTCTGGCTGCCAAAAAAAGCGTCCTAGAAATACCCCCATCAACACGATACTGATTCCGATGAGTAACCATAGTCCTCTTTTCTTCATCTCATGCCCCCCTGGCGGAGTTCTTACCCTACTAGTATGTAAAATCAGCTTGCCCTATTCCGCCCATACGGGAGGATTACTAAGATTTTTAAAAAACAATCATCCTTTCTTCCTTGCTCCTTGATTTACGGCAAATTCAGCGACTTTTATAATTGAAAGGCATTAACTCAGGAGTTAATGGCATTGTTGTGTTACAATCGAAGACAAGTATGTAAATACGTTTAATAGATAGACATAAGGTTCAGCTAGAACAAGATTAAAACACTCTATTTACTGGAACCATAGATCATGTACACTCTTTACGGTGTAGACGGTACCTTCATTTTTATGGATCACAAGAACTGATTGATCGTGCCCGTTTTTCTTTGATTAACATTAGTTCAATTTGAGGAGGAAGGTAAGATTGACTGAAACAAATACATCATCAAATTCAAAAATTGACTTATCGGGAACACATATAGTTGTAACCGGTTCCTCAAGTGGCATTGGGCTTGCAATGGCGGAAGGTCTTCTACGTGTAGGGGCTACGGTTGCTTTAGCTTCAAAACCAGGAGTAAAATTGGATAATCAGGTTAAACGACTAAAATTATCTGGTTTAGATGCCTACGGTTTACCTCTGGATGTTCGCTCGGAAACATCGATTGCGGATTCAGTTAAATGGGTACAAAGAACATGGGGGAAGCTTGATGTTTTAGTCAATAACGCGGGAATTGGTATGCAAACGATAAATAAGCGATTCATGATAGAACCACAACCATTTTTCCAGGTGACCCCTGACGGATTTCGAAATTTAATTGACACAAACCTCACCGGATATTTTCTTGTGGCCCGAGGATTTACCCCACTTATGATCGAGCAGGGATATGGAAAAATCATCAACATTACGACGAATGATGAAACCATGAGGTGTAAGGGCTTTATTCCCTATGGACCTTCTCGAGCTGGAGCTGAGTCACTGTCATACATAATGGCAGAGGATCTTCGTCCATATGGAATTACAGTCAATATGCTTCTTCCCGGCGGAGTAACGGATACCGGGATGATTCCGGAAGAACTTAAGGGCCAAATAACATTCCCACTCCTACGCCCAAGAGTTATGATAGAACCAATTATTTTCTTAGCCTCTGGCAAGTCCGATGGCATTACAGCTGAAAGAATAACTGCCATTGAATTTTCTAAGTGGCTCGTCAAGCTTAAGGCTGACTTATAGATTAAGGGAGTGAATCGTTGAAGTACCCATCTGTTAAAGTTGCAAAATTTTTAAGACGGCCTAATAGGTTTATCGCTCATGTGATAATAGACAATAATGAAGAAATTGTTCATGTCAAAAATACAGGGCGGTGCAAAGAAATCCTACAGGAAGGAACTGTCGTGATTTTAGAAGAAGCAAAAAATACGAAGCGGAAGACAAAGTACTCAATTATTGCCGCATACAAAGAAGATGTTCTGATCAATATCGATTCACAAGTTCCCAATACGGTTGTATATCAGGGTATAAAGGAGGGGAGAATCAAGGAAATTGATGGTATTACAAAGCTATCTAAAGAAATTGTTTACGGTAATTCTAGATTTGATTTGTGCTTCGAAACCAATGAACGGAGAGGCTTTATAGAAGTAAAAGGTGTAACTCTTGAAACTGAAGGCATAGCCATGTTCCCCGATGCTCCTACTCAGAGGGGCTCCAAGCATATTTATGAAATGATCAAAGCTGTGGAAGAGGGTTATGCCGGGTTCATTTTCTTTCTCATCCAGATGAAGGGCGTAAAATATTTTACACCCTTTGAGATCAGGGATCCGGAATTTGCAAAGGCATTAAAACTTGCAAGTAAAAAAGGAGTAACGATTCTAGCCTATGATTCTATTGTCTCCGAAGACGAGATAACCATAGGGACTCCGGTAGAAGTTCGTCTTTCATAAAAAACTTTCGTAATATGCACGTTACCTAGTGCATAAAAAAAGAGTCCCCTCACAAGTTCAGTGAACTCATGAGAGGACTCCGCAAGAATTTTTTATGAGAGGCTTTCAGGCTCTTACATCATGCCGCCCATTCCACCCATGCCACCCATTCCGCCTGGCATAGCGCCTGCTCCACCATCTTTTGCTGGTAGGTCAGAGACTAAGCATTCCGTGGTCAAGAGCATAGCAGCAATTGAACCTGCGTTTTGCAGAGCTGAACGAGTAACTTTAGCTGGGTCAACAATACCAGCAGCAATCATGTCTTCATAGACTTCGGTTACTGCATTGAAGCCAATTCCTCTGGCGCCGGATTCACGAACTTTACCAACAACGACGGAACCTTCATGTCCGGCATTATTAGCGATTTGACGAAGTGGCTCTTCGAGGGCTCTGCGAACAATACTTACACCAGTAGCCTCATCCCCAACTAAATTCAGTGCATCTAAGGCTTGAATAGCGTCAATGAGAGTTGTACCTCCACCAGATACGATACCTTCTTCAACCGCAGCACGAGTAGCAGCTAAAGCATCTTCAATGCGGAGTTTCTTCTCCTTCATTTCAGTTTCGGTAGCAGCACCAACTTGGATAACTGCAACTCCACCTGCTAATTTTGCTAAACGCTCTTGGAGTTTTTCACGATCAAAGTCAGAGGTGGTTTCTTCGATTTGACGTTTAATTGCTTCAACACGCTTCTTAATGTCTTCGGTGTTTCCAGATCCTTCTACAAGTGTGGTTTCTTCTTTGGTTACACGAACTTGACGCGAACGTCCCAGCATTTCAATAGTCGTGTTTTCTAACTTGAGTCCCAAATCTTCAGTAATAACTGTTCCACCTGTTAGTACAGCAATATCTTCGAGCATTGCTTTACGACGATCTCCAAAGCCAGGAGCTTTAACTGCAACGCAGACAAAGGTTCCGCGTAATTTGTTGAGAACAAGAGTAGCCATAGCTTCCCCGTCAATATCTTCAGCAATAATCAGTAATTGACGACCAGCTTGTACAACTTTCTCTAGTACAGGTAGAACATCTTGAATTGCACTAATCTTCTTATCAGTAATTAGGATGTAAGGGTCATTTAGTACGGCTTCCATTTTCTCGGTATCTGTGATCATATAAGCGGAGATATAACCGCGGTCAAATTGCATTCCTTCAACCACTTGAAGTTCAGTCGTCATACCTTTAGCTTCTTCAACCGTGATAACGCCATCTTTTCCAACTTTTTCCATGGCCTGAGCAATCAAATCACCAATGTTTTTGTCGCTAGCAGAGATAGAAGCAACTTGAGCAATAGCTTCACTTGTTTCAACGAGCTTAGCATTAGCTTTGATATCTGCAACAACGACTTCCACTGCTTGCTCAATTCCACGTTTAATGCCCATTGGGTTAGCGCCCGCAGCAACATTCTTTAGTCCTTCACGAATAATAGCTTGTGCTAAAACAGTAGCAGTCGTTGTACCGTCACCAGCTACATCGTTAGTTTTTGTGGCAACCTCTTTAACAAGTTGTGCTCCCATATTTTCAAAAGGATCTTCCAATTCAATATCACGAGCAATTGTTACACCATCGTTGGTGATTAGAGGGGATCCAAATTTCTTGTCTAGTACGACATTACGTCCTTTGGGTCCTAAAGTTACGCGAACAGCTTCAGCGAGAGCATTAACACCGCGTTCTAAAGCATGACGTGCATCTTGATTAAAAATAATTTGCTTTGCCAACGTATATTCACTCCTTAAAAATTCGTCTAAGTCTTATTGCACTAGCCAATGATGGCTAAAATATCGGTTTCTTTCAGAATTAAGTACTCTTCACCATCATATTTAACTTCGGTTCCTGCATATTTGGAATAAATTACACGGTCCCCTACTTTTACCTCTAGCGCGATGCGTTCACCTTTTTCCACTTTTCCAGGACCTGCAGCGACAACTTCGCCTTCTTGTGGTTTTTCTTTAGCGGTATCCGGCATAATAATACCGCTCTTTGTTTTTTCTTCCATCGGGAGTGCTTTAATAATTACCCGATCTGCGAGAGGTTTAATGTTCATGAAGAAAAGTCCCTCCTATGTTTTTCTTTTTATTTGATATTGTTAGCACTCGACTCTATTGAGTGCTAACAATATATCTATAATAATATGCAAGGGGTTGCGGGAAAGCAACCCCCCAAATAGCTTAAATACAGGGGTTTAAGCCGTATTTACTGTAAAAATCAATCAATTTCTCAATATTTCGTCCATTAGATATTAAATATTCTGAACCCCCTCTCCCCAAGCGCATCTCCATATCGTCTAAACACTATAATTGCCAGATTAACTGCCTTCTATGCATGGTTTCATTCTGAAATCAATTTTATTTGTCGTTGTGAAACTTCCTCATAAAGACTCCCTAAAGCCTTTTGAACTTGAAGATTTTTTAAATTAAGAAGGTATATTTTAGTCTTACCAATTTTTAAATTCGGGTCGGCATGCTCCTTCTCAGTTAGGATATCTTCTTTCAGAGCAAACCTAATAAATTCCTTAGCTTGTAAAGTAGAACATCCCAGAAATTCGGTCAATGTTGCCCTAGCCTTTGTTGATGCAACATAGGGTAAACGAATTTGGAGTGTCCCTAAAATCCGAATTGCTTGTTCTAAGTCCCCTTCAGGATGATACTCTACTTCTTTTTTTTCGTGGAGAATCCATTGTAAAAGATTATCTTCCTCTTCACTATAAGGGTGTAGTGAATGATTAATACTTCCAGATACCCCAATCACCTTGACGTCTTTTCCCCAGGCTCTTACTTTTCTTAGTAACGAAAGAAAATCTCCATCCCCTGTAAGCAATAAAAACACATCGAAGGTTGAGGCTCTGGTTAGCAAGATTTCCTGAGCTTCGAGCATCAATTCTAGATCTGCAGCATTTCGGCGAAGTTCTGTACTAGCATAATTATTTTTTCCAAATACATGTCGGGTAAAGACGTTCGTTTTCTCGAAGGTAGTTTGAGTTCTCCAGAACTCTTCACGGTCAAAGTTAGCGTAAAGATAGATAGCTAATAATTCTACATTAGATCGTTCTGTATAGAGATGCAAAAACCTTACCAACTGCTCGGGCTTTAATTCGTACCCACGCTCTAATAAACTGGTCCAAATATTCTCGTAGTCCACAAACGCTATGGCTTTCAATACTGTTCACCTCACAAGCCACTAATATACCATATTCTACGTAAGATTATGGACAGACGTGACAAGCCATGAACTTAAACCCCTTTTAGAACAGTAATTTTAATATAATTATTTCAGGCTAAGGAGAAAGGAGAATCAGCAACCGCCACCGAATTGTAATAACTCTAATTCCCTTGACCCTGTGGTAGCAAAAATTTAACTCTACACGCTTATTGTTAGAAAGAGAGATCGGCAATTGCCAATCTCTCTTTCATCATTCCGGTGATTACGGATGCTGAAGTGTTGAACCACATTCACTTGCTTCCCCTTTAAGAATCTGAATTCCATGGGGGATTGCCGGAGCAATTGCTGCAAAGCATTCCCGAACTGCTTTAACACTACCTGGCATATTTATGATTAGGGTTCGCTTTCTTAGGACTGCCACCGCTCTGCTTAACATGGCCTTGGGAGTTACTTTAAGGCTTTCCATCCTCATCACTTCAGCAATACCCGGAACCATACGATCTGCTACAGCTAGGGTTGCCTCGGGTGTTACATCTCGCAATGAAAAGCCAGTCCCACCCGTCGTCAAGATTAGATCTAGGTTCAGTTCATCAGCCCAAAGTCGCATAGTTTTCTCTAGGGATTCTTGGTCGTCAGGGAGTACCACATACTCCACAACCTGACCGTCAATTTCTTCAACCAGCTTGGCAAGGGTTGGACCGGATAGATCCTCCCTTTCACCGCGTGAACCCTTATCACTTGCCGTAATAACTCCTACGCGAAGCATCAATCAATCACCTCTATATCATCTCCAACTCGAACGACTCCGCCTTCCAGTAAACGAATAAAAATTCCCTCTTTCGGCATGACACAATCTCCCGCCTGATGGTAAATCGCACATTTTGTATGGCATTCTTTACCAATTTGAGTCACTTCCCCGATACTAGTAGCCCCAATTTTTAGCTTTGTTCCAATCGGGAGAGTAAATAATTCTAATCCTTCTGTCGTCAAGTTCTCCGCAAAATCCCCTGGCACTACCTTCAATCCTTTGTCTTGCATCGTCTTAATACTCTCCATCGCTAGCAAACTAACCATGCGATGCCAGTCTCCGCCATGGGCATCTCCTTCCAGACCAAAGCCCACCTTGAGAACCCCTTCACCAACATTCTTTTTACGCATTCCTTTTCGTTCACTTGTGCAAACAGCTACTATTTTCCCCATATTAATATACCTCTTTCATGCCATTCTATTTTTTAATTGAAGCTCCGCTTCAGAAATGTCTAGTCGAACTTATCCAGGGACTTACTGCCACTTGCCCTCCTACTTACAATGCCTAGTGGCAGTTAGTCATCGGACAAAATGCCCGCTTTTTCCGCCCAGCTTTTCAACCAGATAAATATCCCCAATCGTCATGGTCTTATCAATTGCTTTACACATATCGTAAATGGTCAAGGCTGCGACACTAACTGCCGTCAATGCTTCCATTTCCACGCCAGTTTTGCCGTGGACCTTAACATTAGCCTCAATATCTATCTCCCCCGGTTCCACCAATTTGAAACTCAACTTAGCACTTGTAATTGCTAAAGGATGACACATAGGGATCAACTGTGATGTCTGCTTTGCCGCCATAATTCCAGCAACCTGGGCTACTGACAAAACATCTCCTTTGGCAATCTGCCCGGAACGAATCCTTTCTAACGTCTCTGGTTTCATCAAAACTTTACCCTGGGCAATAGCAACCCGTGCCGTTTCTTCCTTATCGCTAACATCGACCATTCGTGCGCGTCCTTCTTCGTCAAAATGCGTTAAATCCATTTGCTTTACCCTCCGATCTGAGACATTATACGTGTATCTTGCCAAGCCTCATTGTTCATATGATGCTCAGCAGGTTTATGCCAAACTGCCTGGGCAAATACTTTCAGAATATCGTGATCAGTACTGCCTGAACGTAGAACCTCACGTAAATCAACTTCATGTTTACTGTGCAGACATGGTCGCAGTTTACCATCAGCCGTTAAACGCACCCGATTGCAAGTATTACAAAAATGGCGACTTAGCGCGCTGATAAAACCGATACTTCCTTTATAGCCGCTAGGGCGATAGTATTCTGCTGGACCTCCGCCGAGAATATCCTGGGTAGGTACGTCTTCATCGAGTTCTAATAACTCTTTCATTTCTTTAATTGAAACAAAATCCGACCGGTGCTCTGAACTGACCCCAATCGGCATAAGCTCAATGAATCGAACATGGAGCGGATATTGCTTAGCGAGCTTTAGAAAGCTGGGCAACTCGTCCGTATTAAACCCACGAACAACAACTACATTAATTTTAACTGGATTTAGTCCAGCCTCTAGTGACCGAAAAATTCCCTGAATCACTTTCGAGACATCCCCTCCGCGGGTATTCTCAGAAAAACGTGTTCGATCCATAGTATCTAAGCTTATATTAACACGCTGAACTCCAGCGGCCTTTAGATCAAAGGCCATTTCCGGAAGTAACAAACCGTTGGTAGTGAGCATGAGATCCTCTACTCCCGGAATTTGAGCACCCTCTCGCAGAAAGTCCAGAATATCGGTGCGCACTAAGGGTTCTCCTCCAGTAATACGAAACCGCCGAAATCCCAATTCTGTACTTATCCTCATTAACCTTAGTATTTCTTCAAAGGAAAGAATAAAATTATGGGGCATCCATTGTATCCCTTCATCAGGCATACAATATCTGCAACGTAGATTGCAGCGATCTGTCACCGAAATTCTAAGATAGTCAATTCGCCTAAGAAATTGATCTTGCATTACGTCTCCCCTTTCTTAGATTTAATTTTTGAACACAAAAAAACCCGCGGTCTGTAAACAACCGGGGAACTATATTCCACCTGTCGACAGACTCCTTTCCAGCAGGAGATATTACAGTTTCCTATAATACCCGAGTGCTTAAGCACTTGTCTGGTCACCATAGCCTCTGCTTTAGGTAATCCAGCTTCGGAGCAGTACATTTAGTTTTAAAATCTGTTAACTCTACATTAGGTAATTCGCGATAAGTTATCGAAATCCCTTTTAATTAATATATTACATTTTTTACTTTTTATTAAAAAAATGATTTAGCTTTTTTCAAAAATATTGTACACTATAATAAAGGTAAGGTCCAAGGAGGTAATAATGCCAAACGAAACCGTTACTCATTCAATTCTAAAAGCTAATGGGGCATTACTAGAATGGGTGAAAGACACTGTAGTCCGAGAAGTGCCATTAACCATTCACTACAACCGGGAAGAAATTGCCACGCTCTTGTGTTCTCCTTCTCAAACTGAGGAACTTACACTTGGGTTTTTATTCAGCGAAGGATTCATCCGAATACCGGAAGACGTTTACGAGATTCGCCACGATCCTTCAGACCACATGGTTTGGGTCGAAGGCAAGCCCTGCGTCTTGCAAAAAGAACTTATGAGCAAGCGCTTTGTATCCGCTTGTTGTGGTAAAAGCAGAGCATCCTTTTGTTTTGCCAATGATGCACTAATGGTTAAACCGCTTACATCAACCTATAACATTCCTATCCAAGAAGCCTATGATTATGCTAAGTTTTTGCAATCCTATCTACCACTTTTTCAAGAAACCGGTGGAATACACAGTGGTGGAGTTGGCCATGAAGGCAATGTACTCCTAACAAGCTATGATATTGGCAGGCACAATGTCTTTGATAAGCTCAGCGGTGAAGCCTTTCGCACTAAGTTAAATCTCGAAAACCATGTGATTTTTTTCAGCGGTCGAGTTTCCTCGGAAATCCTGCTTAAGGTTGCCAAAATGAAGGTCCCCATCCTCATTGCCCGCGGAGCACCAACGGATATGGCCTTATCTCAAGCGACGGCTTTGAATATTACTGTTATAGGGTTTGCAAGGGAACAACGCTTAAATATTTATACCTGTCCTGAACGGATCCTTTGCTAAGCTAAGAATGTACTGCGTTGACGTTGAAGTTTGTTTATCCTTTATGGATATCAGCCCAGTCTCTCGGTGTATTAACATTACAGAAGGCGTTCATCAAATCTGAAAAGATCTCTAGTTCTGACTCCTCCACATACTTCACTGAACAGTTTGGATAGAAATCGATAACCTTGAGGCGACCTGCTTCAAGGTTCTTTTTTATTGTGGGAAGGCAACGTCGATGATAAAAAGCATGTAACGGATGGAGTCCAGATCGAAGCTTTGGGACGACGACATCGTGTTCCGGAATCCACTTTGACAAATAATTAATAAGATCCATTTTTAGAAAAGGCATATCACAGGCAACGAAGAAAACTTCGTCATAGGTCGCAGCTTTTAACCCCTGATATAGCCCTTCCAGGGGACCTTGATCTGGAATCTCGTCCTGAATAATCGGCAGTTCAAAGCATGCAAACCGTTCAGGGTTGTTACTGCTAATGATCACCTCTGAAAACACGGTATCCAGAACCTTTAAACTCCGTTCAGCCAGAGTTTGACCATCGATCTCTAAAAAAGCTTTATCTTTTTTCATTCGCGAGCTCTTTCCACCCGCTAACAAAATACCAGTCGCCTTCAATTTCGGAAGGCCGTTTCTAAAGTTTTGCAGTAACTTAGTAATTTTTGAAGACCTCCTCGTATTCAGTGGACGAGAAGCGGGTCAGAATCCGATTCCCCACAATTGTTACTGGAACTCCAATAGCATCGGTGGTTTTTCTCAACTCTTTAAAGTTAGTAGGTGAAAGAATACTTTTCTCGGTAAACAAAATTCCTTTACCCGAAAGGAATCGCTTTGCGCGAAAGCAATAGGGTCAAAGAGGTACAGTATACATAATCACTTCTTGATTCACAAACCTTCACTCCTCAACTCATCTGAGGCTAGCCCTCTTACTTCAATGTACCATATTCAATCATTTATGTCACGATGCGTTGCGAGTGGTCACCCTCTAAAAATGACGAGAGCCGGAGGGGCGTGAAAGGACGCGTGACAAGGGGACGATCCTTTTTGACACAAAGTGTGTCAAAAAGGATCGTCCCCTTGTCATACTTGTCATAGGTTAAAGGGACCCCTAAGGGCCCCTTTGCAGGTTAGTTAATTTTTGAGATTTTCACGCCGCACACTTTATACTCATAGGTTTTGGTAACTTTGTCATAGGCACCATTGGTCAAGACATTCGTTGGTGAATCAAAATAGTGAAGTGTCATGAAGACCATGCCTTCTGGGACTCTCTCGGTAACCTTAACTTTAGTTTTCAGCTCACCACGGCGTGATGCCACTTGGACTACTTCTCCATCTTCAATTCCCAGCTTCTTAGCGTCTGAAGGATTAACCTCAGCAAGTTCTTCAGGAGAATGGTCGCCTAATGAAGGTGAGTGTTGTGTGAAAACATTATAGTGAGAGAGTTTACGCCCGGTATTGAGCAAGAAAGGATATTCCTCATCAGGCATTTCAGCAGGCAGCTGATTTTCAATAGCCATAAAGAGTCCTTTGCCCCGGTTAAACTTCCCTTCATGCAGGAACTTGGTGCCTGGGTGCTCTGCATGCGGTACAGGCCATTGCAGCCCTTGTGTTCCTAATCGCTCATGGGTTATACCCCCAAATTGTGGCGCGAGCTTTGAAATTTCCTGCATGACTTCTGCAGAAGATTCATAGTTGAAGGGGTAACCCATACGAGTAGCCAGCTCACAAATGATCTCCCCATCTGTCTTAGCATTTCCAATAGGCTTAATGGCCTGATTTACCATTTGCACTCTTCGCTCAGTATTTGTGAAGGTGCCTGTCTTCTCTGCAAAACTAGCACCAGGTAAGACGACATCTGCAAGCTTTGCTGTTTCAGACAAGAAAATTTCTTGAACAACAAGGAAGTCTAATGCCTCAAGACCTTTTCGTACATGGTTCGCATCAGCATCCGTAATGACCGGATCTTCTCCCATGACATACAGAGCACGCAGATCCTTACTAACTGCAGCCCCAAACATATCTGGAATCATAAAGCCGGGATTAGGATCTAGGGGAACTCCCCAAGCTGCTTCAAACTTGGCCCGTACTTCTGGGCTAGCAACCTGTTGGTAACCGGGATAAACATTAGGAAGTGCTCCCATATCGCAGGCACCCTGTACGTTATTCTGCCCGCGCATTGGGTTAACCCCTGAACTCTCCTTACCAATATTTCCTGTCAGCATAGCGAGGTTTGCCAAACTCATGACATTATCTGTACCGCAGGTATGTTCAGTTATCCCTAAGGTATAGAAGATTGAAGCTCGTTCAGCGGTAGCATAGATTTTGGCAGCCTCTTGGAGCTGTTCTACAGGAACTCCCGTTATTTTACTTACTACTTCTGGAGTATATTGCTGTACTGCTTCACGAACTTTTTCAAAGCCTTCCGTTCGTTCAGCAATAAATTCTTTATTTTCCCACTCGTTAGCAAGAATAATGTTCATGATTCCGTTGATCAAAGCAATATCCGTTCCAGGTCTAAGTCTTAGCCAAACATCTGCATGCTCGGCAAGATCAATGCACCGAGGGTCAGCAACAATAAGTTTAGCACCTTTTGCGAGGGCTTGTTTCATTTTTGTTCCGATTACCGGATGCGCTTCTGTGGGATTAGCACCAATTACAAACATAGCCTTAACGTTAGGAATTTCATTAATTGAGTTAGTCATCGCTCCAGATCCAAATGAGGTGGCCAGACCGGCCACAGTGGGAGCGTGTCAAGTCCTGGCGCAGTGATCGACATTGTTTGTGCCGATTACCGCGCGCATGAATTTTTGCATAAGATAGTTTTCTTCATTAGTGCAGTGAGCTGAACTTAAAGCTGCAATAGAGTTGGGACCATAGGTCTTTTTAATCTCTCCCAACTTAGTGGCAACCAAATCCAGAGCCTCATCCCACTCTGCCGGAACTAGTTCTCCATTTTTCCTAATTAAAGGTGTGGTTATGCGATTGTCGCTATAGATCATGTCCATCCCAAAACGACCTTTAACACATAAAGCTTTACCATTAACAGGTACCTCAGGATTAGAAGTTACCCCAATGACTTTTCCGTCTTTGACATTTAGGTCAAAGTTGCAACCTACTCCGCAGAAAGGACAAGTGGTTTGGACTTTGGATACTTCCCAAGGACGTCCTTTACCGGCCATTTGCTTTTCAGTCAGCGCACCAACTGGGCAGACTGAGACACAGGATCCACAGAAATCACAATCCGATTCATTATAGGGTAAATTGAAGGCGGGGCCCACCTGGGTATCAAATCCTCGAAATGAAAAGTCTAGAATGCTTTTTCCTTGGATTTCAGTACATGCTTTGATACATTTGCCACAAAGAATACATTTATTGGGATCACGTAATATGAAAGGATTTCCGTCATCAATCGGGAGACAACGTTTCTCCCCTTGATAAACGGTCCCAGTTACTCCATAGTCATAAGCATATTCCGCTAAGGAACAATCTCCCATTTTCTGACAGGTCATGCAATCTAAAGGATGATTTGCAACCAAAAGCTCTAAGATTGTTTTACGTGCATTACGAACTTTAGGGTTTTGTGTTTCTACTTTCATACCTTGAGCTACTTGAGTCACGCACGAAGGTGGAAGATTACGCATTCCTTCGATTTGAACAACACACAAACGGCAGGCTCCAGCAGAGGTAAGCTCTGGGGCATGACACAAGGTAGGAATTGGAATATTATTCATCCGACAGGCATCAAGTACGGTCGTTCCCTTGGGAACGCTGACTTCACGTCCATCAATTGTTAAGGTAAGCCACTCCAAAATGTTCACTCCTCTCAGTTTATCCATCCGAATGGGTAGTTTCGATCCTCACTCACTAGGCTCGACTAACTGCACCAAACTTACATTTGTCCATACAGGTTCCACATTTGATGCAATTCTCAACATCAATGACATACGGAGTATTAGTTTTCTTATCTCCTGAAATGCAATTCGTCGGGCAATTCTTAGCACAGAGACTACACATTTTACATTTCTCTGTATCAATTGAATAGCTTAGTAGGGCCGTGCAATTATGGGCAGGACACTTATGGTCATGAATATGTGCTAGATACTCATGCCTAAAGTATTTAAGAGTTGCAAGAATGGGGCTAGGTGCAAACTGACCCAATCCACAGAGTGAGGTTTCCTTGATGGTTATTGCGAGATTTTCTAAGGTATCGAGATCTTCCTCTTTACCTTCACCTTTTGTGATTCTATCTAGAATCTCATACATCCTCGTGGTTCCCTCACGACAAGGGGTACATTTACCACAAGATTCCTTCTTCGAAAAGTTTAAGAAATAACGGGCAATATCCACCATACAAGTGGTCTCATCCATGATAACAAGTCCACCTGAGCCAACCATTGCTCCAGCTTGTGTCAAGGTATCATAATCAACGGCTAGATCGAGCATATCTTCAGGCAAGCATCCACCAGAGGGGCCTCCAATTTGCACTGCTTTAAACTTCTTACCGCCTTGAATGCCATCTCCAATGTCAAAGATAATCTCTCTGAGAGTTGTACCCATCGGGACTTCTACTAAGCCCGTATTATTAACTTTACCGGTCAAAGCAAAGATTTTTGTCCCTTTACTCTTTTCCGTCCCAAATTGGGTATACCAGTCTGCTCCGTTGCGCAAAATATGGGGAATGTTAGCCCAAGTTTCAACGTTATTGATATTGGTTGGTTTTCCCCAAAGTCCGCTAACGGCAGGAAAGGGTGGGCGAACTCTGGGCATTCCGCGTTTCCCTTCGATTGAAGCCATTAAAGCGGTTTCCTCTCCGCAGACAAAGGCTCCAGCCCCTTCAAAAATCTTCAGATGAAAATTAAAGCCTGAGCCCAAAATGTTATCCCCTAGATAACCTGCTTCTTCTGCTTGCTTGATTGCTATACCCAAGTTCTTAATAGCTAATGGATACTCTGCACGACAGTAAACGTATCCTTCGTCTGCCCCGATGGCATAAGCTCCAATGAGCATTCCCTCAATAACAGAATGGGGATCTCCCTCAAGTACACTTCGATCCATGAATGCTCCAGGATCTCCTTCGTCAGCGTTGCAAATAATATACTTTTTATCACTTGGGGTAGACCGACAGAAACCCCACTTAACTCCTGTAGGGAAGCCAGCACCTCCACGACCACGAAGACCGGACTTCTTGACCTCTTCCATGACCTCTTCCGGGGACATACCCTTAAGGGCCTTTTCAATGCCTTTATATCCATCACGTGCGGTGTAATCTTCAATCTTCTTAGGGTCAATAACCCCGCAATTGTGAAGAACAATTCGATGTTGTTTAGAGAAAAACCTTATGTCAGCCATTGAACTAACTGGTTTTTGAGTTGCTTGATCGACAAGAAGAAGTCGTTCAACTCGTTCCCCTTTGACAAGCTCTTGACTTACAATTTCCGCAACATCTTCCCCAGTAACCCGGGTATATAAGATCTGCTGCGGCTCAATGACGAGTGTTGGTCCTTTTTCGCAAAATCCTTGACATCCTGTACCAACCACGGTTACAGTTTCCTCAAGTCCTTGCCGCTTGATTTCATCATTCAGAATATCAATGATAGGAAGCGCTCCCGAAGAGGCACATCCCGTCCCTGCACAAACTAGAATCCGTTGGTTCTCAGCCATCCCTTTATCCTCCTACTCGTATTTGGCCAATATCCCGGCAATTTTGTCCGGTGACAATCGTCCATGAACCTCATTATTAATAGAAATCACCGGTGCCAGACCACAAGCTCCAATACATGCCACAACTTCTAATGTAAAACGCCCATCTTCAGTCGTAGACCCATCTTTAATCTTTAGTTCTTTCTCAATGGTTTCAACGACTTTGGCGCCTCCACGAACATGGCAAGCTGTTCCTAAGCAAATATTGATCAAATTTCGCCCTACTGGGGTTAGACGAAACTGAGCATAAAATGTTACTACACCATAAATTCTTGCCACCGGAATACGAATTGCTTTACTAATGTGTTTAATCACATGGGCTGGCAAATACCCATATACCTCTTGTGCTCCTTGCAGAATCGGGATAAGCGGCCCATTGTCATACCTATGCTTGTTAATAATCTCATCCAACTTAATTTGCTTAGGATCCACTAACTCCTCACACGCGGTGCTCAAAAAAATCCCCCCTATTGAATTACTGTTGTTGTTTCTAAAAATCGTAGACTGTTTTCTCCGTAATTAATTTAGTCATTTTAGCATCATGCTTGTCCACGGGAACTTGTTCAATAATTTGACATTCGAAAGCAAGCGCAACTCTGGGCGTTGAAGGTTTCAGCCGCATAAAAAAGCGATCATAAAAGCCTCCCCCATACCCCAAACGATTCCCTTGCAGATCAAAACCCGCTCCAGGCACAACGACTAAATCAATCTCTAAAGGATTTACCTCTTCTTTTGTAAGTTTGGGCTCACGAATTCCCCAAGCTCCCGGCTCAAGATCGACTGCCAGATCGCGGACCTCAAGTGGAAGAAGTATGCCCTTAGGTGCACAACGAGGTAATATGAGCTTTTTATTACACGCTATTGTCGCCTCTGCCAAGTCAGTCGTTTCCACTTCATCTCTAAAGTTAAGAAATAACATCACTGTACGGGCCTTTTGGAAGTCTGGTAAATCCCTAAGTTTTTGCTGAATAATTAAACTTTTGGTCCTTCTCTCTTCCTCTCCCAATGAGGCTCGTTGAGTCAAACACTCTTTGCGCACTTCGGCCTTTAAGTTCATTTTTTCCTCATTCATGTGGTGCTTCCCTTTCGGTAAAATATCGTGCATTTAAAAATATTCGATTAATATAGGCAAAATCCTTCTGTTATAAATGAAATATTTTGTGAATTTTATCAATATGCAAACATATCATCTCTCTTTTCTATTATTTACAGAAAACAATCAGTATTTCAACCCACAAAGTTATCCACTTATGGAATCTAAGACTTTAGCCTTGTTCATAGGTTATCCACATTATCCACAGGTCTTGTGGATAAAATCTATCCCAAACCAAAAATTTTGTACAAACCTTCAAAACCGCTATTTTGAGTTATCTACAGACTTATCCACATTGTCCACAGGCCCATCTTATCCCCAGAACATATGATTCTTTATCCTTTCTAAAAAACCCTTGAATAACAAAGAAGCAAGAAAAACATACTTCTCGCTTCGTTTGTTTAGATTTTGAACTTCACTTACGTCAGATTCAAACCAGGAACCGCATTTAAGGTCCAAGGAGCAAAGTCCCCTTCTAGATAATGATAATACCCAGCCGTCGCAATCATGGCTCCATTGTCAGTGCAGTATATAGGGGATGGATAAACTAAGCGAACACCTCGGACTGACAACGATTGGTCTAGTGTTTCACGTAATAGCTTATTAGCAGCAACCCCACCCGCTAAGAGCAAGGTTTTAACGTCGGTCCGTTCAAGAGCCATCAGTGCTTTCCGAACTAAAACATCTACTACGGCTTGCTGGAAGGATGCAGCTATATCAGGAACACTTAAGGTTTCACCACGCATACGGGCAGAGTTCAAGGTGTTTAAAACCGCTGATTTCATACCACTAAAACTGAAATCCAAACTATCTGGCTCTAACATAGCTCGAGGAAAGGCATAGGCCTGGGCATCCCCCTCCTGCGCTACTCTTTGAATTTGAGGGCCTCCTGGATAAGCTAATCCTAACGTTCTTGCTACTTTATCTAATGCTTCTCCGGCCGCATCATCTCGTGTACGCCCCAAGACCTTGTACTGTCCGTGGGCTTCAAACAAAATAAGATGAGAGTGTCCCCCTGAAACTAATAAGGCGAGAAGGGGAAATTCTAAATCCCGATGCTCTAAAAAGTTGGCATAAATATGTGCTTCCAGATGATTAATGCCAATCAGCGGAACTCCAGCCCCATAAGCCATTGCTTTTGCTCCCGAAACTCCGACCAATAAGGATCCGACTAATCCCGGACCATAGGTCACTGCAATCGCTGATAAATCCCCGAAGGTCAGCCCTGCTTCATCTAGGGCTTGTTGTACTACTGGTTGAAAATGGAGGCTGTGTTCTCGTGAGGCAATCTCAGGCACTACCCCTCCATATTTCTGATGCGTCGTAATCTGTGATGAAATAACATGACTTCGTAAATCCGTCCCATTCAACAATACAGCGGCTGATGTCTCATCACAGCTTGTTTCAATTCCTAAAATAACAACCTCGCTCTTTAGATTCTCTGTCATGATTTATTCACTTCCGTTCCCAATTCCGCCCACATGATCAGGGCGTCCTCTCCAGTATCCGCATAATATCCTTTGCGAATACCAGCTGTAAAAAAACCTAATCGATTGTATAAAGACTGAGCAGGCCTATTGGATGCTCGAACTTCGAGGGTCATCCGTTCCATACCCTCATCCTTCATTTTCGACATCACCGAACGCATAAGAAACTCCCCCCAATGTTGTCCCCGATAGTTGGGAGCAATAGCTACATTCGTAATATGACCTTCATCCAAGATAAACCATAACCCCATGTAACCAATGACCTTACCTTCTACCTCTAAGCAAACATAACGCGCATATTCATTATCTTTAAGCTCCGCTTGAAAAGCTTGCAAAGACCAAGGGGTAGAAAAAGAGGCAATCTCGATCTTCAAGATTGCCTCGAGATCGTCCATACACATGGGACGTACAATCCCGTCATTCATGTCCCTCGCTCCTTCGCGCTTTCTCTTTCTTCGCCCAATTGACCTCTGCCTCAGAAAAGCGAATGTAATAGGGTTCAACCAATTCCCCTTTTCCCGTTTGTAACCATCTCTGCCAAACCGCTTCTACGGCATAAGCCCCTCGAGGTAAGCAAGCATACTCTGGTAGAATCACTGCTCGATCACCAAATACCTGTTCTATATGCCCTTTAGCCTTACCAACTGCATCTCCAACGAAACATATAGGACGATCTAATCCCCATAAAAATTCTAACCATTGACCTGTAGGCATGGCTTGCGGCGAGGTTAAACACTCTGGCTTCTCTACTCCTTGAATCCAACGATAACGCCCCGTATACCACTCATTCTTCCGCGCATCTAAAATAGGAACAATATCCTCTGTTCTTCCCTTACCTGCCCAAGCTAAGGCATCTAAGGACACTACGGAAATGATGGGGATCTTCAAAACCTGGGCCAATCCCTGGGCTGTGGCAATTCCAATTCTGATTCCAGTAAACGAGCCTGGTCCACGTACCACACCAATCATATCCAGGTCCTGAAGTTTCCAAGCCGCAGCATTAAGCAGCTGATCAAGCATCGGAATGATACGCTCTGAATGTGTCTTAGTGGTATGTAGAAAACCCTCGCCAACCAGCTTCTCGTCCTCAGCTAGTGCTACGGCTGTAACTTTAGTTGTTGTATCTATGGTTAAGTACTTCATTGGATCCTCCGAGTCTTATAATTTTTATGTTTTAAGCGTGTCACGGGGACGGTCCTTTTTGACACGCTTAGGATAGAAACTTTAGACGCTGCTCCCAATTTGGATCCTTAGCCTTAAAGACAATCTCACGAGGCATGTCCCCACTTCCTTTAATCTCAACAGTTAACCGGTCGTCTGGCAAATAATCCTCTGCAATTTCTGGCCATTCAATTAAACAAACCGCGTCATCTACAAAGGCATCTTCTATCCCGATAATTTCCGCTTCTTCCGGGTGTCGTAATCGATAAAGATCCATGTGAATTAATCGGAGCTTAGTATTCTGAATAAATCCCTTATACTCATGTATTAAAGTGAAGGTTGGGCTAGTCATAGAGCCAACGACGCCTAGCCCCTCACCAATCCCTTGAGCAAAGGCTGTTTTTCCGGCACCTAAATCCCCAATCAGTGCAACGACATCTCCACCGATTAAATGCTCACTAAGCTGTTTTCCCAGTTCTCGGGTTTGTTGAACCGTTAAACTTGTAACTCTATAGTTCATTTAATATTCCTCCCGATACAACAATACAATTTATTGTATCTAAAGACATTCGTCTATTCTGGCTTTACAATTTTTCCATTAATAATAACATAGAGGGGTGTGGCAGTGATTGTAAACGGATGTTCCGACCAAATAACAATATCTGCATCTTTTCCAACTTCAAGAGACCCTATGCGATGGGACACACCTAAAATTTCTGCCGAATTGATGGTAATGGCCCGTAGAGCATCTTCTCTGTCCATCCCTGCTTTGCAAGCTAAAGCAGCACAGAGAGGAAGTTGCTCGATTGGCGTAACAGAATGGTCGGTCATAATCGCCACTTTTACGCCGGCTTGGGCTAAAACGCCGGGAGTTTTAAAGGACTTATCCTTAAGCTCAACCTTTGCACGGTTGGTCAATAACGGCCCAACTACAGCTGGGTAACCCAGTTCTCCCAGTTCTTCCGCAATCTTATGTCCTTCCGTACAGTGTTCAATCACTAAATCCACATCAAATTCTCTCGCAATACGAATTGCAGTCATAATATCATCCGCACGATGAGCATGAGCTCTCAAAGGAATTTCACGATTGATAACTCTTACAAGGACTTCTAACCCTAAATCTCGCTCTGGGAGTTTATCAGGATCTGTTTTCCCCTGTTCTAATTTATCCTTATAGGTCTGGGCATCAACTAAGGTTTGACGAAGAAGTGCTGCAGTTCCCATCCGAGTCATAGGCATTTTTTTTTGTTCGCCGTAAACCATCTTAGGATTTTCCCCGAAAGCAATTTTCAAACCGGCAGGGTCACGAACAATCATTTTATCTACAATCTTTCCTGCCGTCTTCATTACAACGCCGGTTCCCCCAATCACATTTGCACTCCCTGGAACCGTGAACACAGCCGTCACTCCACCTAAACGCGCGTCACGAAAACCCTCGTCTTCCGGGTTAATTCCATCAATCGCCCGCATGTCCGGCGTAATAGGGTCTGTCATTTCATTAAAGTCTTCACCTTCCCACCGATAGATCTCTTCTCCAATCCCTACGTGACAATGGGCATCAATTAATCCTGGCAGTACTAGGCAACCTTGAGCATCGATCACCTCAGCATCTGCCGGTATTTCTACATCAGTAGTTTCTATTAGGGCCGATATCTTTGTTCCCTCAATGAGGATATTTCCTAAAAATTCACGTCCGGCCATTGTTTTAATTTGACCATTCTTTATAAAGAGCTTATTGATTTCTTTATTCACCTTTTTACCTCACTTCTGGCATACCCTTGATCCCTGTTACTAATCAGGAGCAAGCATCTCTAATTATTTTATAATCCAACCAATGTACTCATCTGAATATTATAACAGACTCTTAACATTATCACAGCAAGGAATTAAAGGTGCCAAGGCTTTTCAACCTGTTTCCTAGCCAAAGTATATCATTTGGTTAATTCTTTTCATAATTTCTAAGTATGTAAAAACTTGCCCAGCGCCCACACACACACACGAAGACACTGTCTTCGCACGTAGTAACTCTTCTTACAGACACTGTCTTCGCACGTAGTAACCCTTCTTGCAGACACTGTCTTCGCACGTGGTAACCCTTCTTACAGACATTGTCTTTGCATGGCACGAGTTAGCTTGTCGTAAAGATTACAGGCGAGGCCATGGAGTAACAAAAAGACCCCTCAATTATCAGTAATTGAGGGGTCCTCGGACTAATATAATTTTTTTATAGATTTATTTTGCACCAGGGAGATTCTTGAGTCTACTATTATTCGTTGCAATAATATAGACTACAGCAGCCCAAATCGATGCAGCGATAATCGTTCCGGCATTGATCAATCCGTTTTGAGCGCTATAGAGCATGGCATAACCCACCGCTCCTGGAAGTAAAGCGTAGTATGAGAATACGACCGCAGTCTTTCGTATAACATAACCTTCTTTTCCAAGCAGACCTACGACGGCTGAAGCAGCGACAACATTGTGTACACAGATGACATTTCCTGCTGCACCCCCAACGGCTTGAAGGGCTACAATCCAGGTTGGATCAACTCCAATTCGTTCACCTACACCGAACTGGAACAAGGAGAACATCATGTTAGAAACAGTGTTACTTCCAGCTACGAAAGCTCCAAGTCCACCAATCAAAGGAGCAAAAATGGGCCATGCAGTCCCAGCTAATCCTGCAACGGCTTCAGCGAGGACAATCGGCATACTAGCTAGGCCAGCCGCGCCACCTTTCGAATTCATGAACACTTGAACCATGGGGACGGTGAAAATAAGCGCAGAACCTGCTCCAAGCATCGTTTTTGCTGAGCCTTTCCATGCTCTGGCATAAGCTGTACCATTCATCTTATGCAGGAAGAACGTAATAAGGGAGACTAAGATAAAGATAGTACCGGGTAAATAGAGAGGTTGGAAGGAGGCCGTGATTCCTGTTCCGAAAATTGCAGGCCACTTAACCGTCCATGCCTTGAGCCAACCCGCAAAGGGTAAAAATGAGAGTCTAGAAAGGACAAGGAATAAACCAACGAGAACATAAGGCATCCAAGCCGTTAAACCGCTCATGGTAGTCTTAGCTGAAATGTCTTTAATCTCAATCGAACCAGTCCAAGAGGGATCCCATTTGTCTTTGGCTTCGAAATCCCAAGCTTCTCCTTTTGGCATGAGGAAGCCATTCTTAGCAGCAGTTACAACAATTGCCAAACCTGTTAGTCCACCTATTATGGAGGGGAATTCAGGTCCGAGCAAGTTGGCCACAGCAAGGTAAGGAATAGTCATAGCAAACGCTGAAAAAAGTGCAAATTTCCAAATCTTGAGACCTTCACTAAAGGATTTGTTTTTGCCAAAATAGCGTGTCATAAAAGCAACAACAAAGAGGGGAATAAGGGCACCTGCCACAAAATGCAGGAAGGCAACTTTGGTTGCAATCGCAAATCCGACGAATGCTGTCCAATCAGTATACCCTAAGGATGCGGCATAAGCTTCTAGTTCAGGAGTTTTAAGTCCTGTACTGACTCCAACCAGCATTGGAGTTCCTACAGCTCCGAAGGAAACTGGGGTACTTTGAATCATCATTCCAGCGACGACGGCAGCCATAGCTGGGAAACCCAGTCCAACCATCAAGGGAACCGCAACGGCGGCAGGAGTACCAAATCCTGAGGCACCTTCAATAAAGGAACCAAAGAGCCAAGCGACAATAATAACTTGAATTCTTCGGTCAGCGGTGATTCCTGTAAAGCCTCTCCTAATGGCCTGAATCGCTCCGCTTTCTTGTAATGTATTTAATAGAAGGATAGCGCCGAAAATAATGTACATGAGTGTACCCGCTACAATAACACCATTAACAGATGCAGCTGCTACCTGGGCACCGGGAATTTTCCAAACAAAAAGTGCGAGTATGACTGCTGTAATAAATGAGAGCGGCATAGCTTTACTTGCAGGCCATTTTAACCCCACTAGAAAGATTCCTACAACAGCGATGGGGAGTAGGGAAAGAATAGCTAATAATCCAGTATTCATCTCGAAACCTCCTCATAATTTTCTTAAAAATAAAGTATAAATCCTTTTTTACACAATTAAATCTTGATTCAACCTCCCTTCATCATAATAGGAACCACTCATTAGAACAGTAGAATGGTTAACCTATCATACCACAATTGTCAAAAAAGTCTTATAAGTGTGTGTAGTCATATTTTATACTAAAGTCTAAACTTTTTCAATAATAGAGTTTATTTTCACAATGAAAAACACAATGAATTAAATAAACATTTTTATAAATAGGATTTAGTTCTAAACTTAATATAAAAAACATGGTCTTTATAAAACTTACATTTATATTGTTTCATTATTCTTAATTAAAACCAAAATCGACAAACAAATAGCCCATATTTTCCATCGTTTGTAAAAAGCGACCTATATATGATCCTACCTCGCCTGAAACATTTCATTATTTAAAACAACTTGTAAGGCTAATCCAAATTCATTCCTAAAACGCTACTGACTACTGCTTTATGTGCTACGCTCACGAACTTACCATTAACATGGAAGGTGTTTACTGATAGAAACAAAAAAGAGACATCAAGATCCTTAATGTCTCTACGAATAGTTCTTTGGCAAATATTGGTTTATTCCGTCTAAGCACTCGTCTGGAGATCCCGCATAGATAGGCTTACTCGTTCTCTCGTCTTATCAAGACCGATTACACGAACTCTTACAATATCACCTACAGCAACCACTTCCATGGGGTGTTTAATAAACTTATCACACAACTGGGAAATATGCACTAGGCCATCATGTTTAACACCAATATCTACAAAGGCTCCGAAATCTACGACATTACGCACCGTGCCTTCTAAGATCATCCCTTCGCTGAGATCCTCCATATGAGTGACATCCCTTCGAAGTAACGGCCTAGGCAAATCTTCACGGGGATCTCTACCAGGTCTTTGCAGGGCATTTAAAATATCTCGAACCGTCGGAACTCCTGCACCAAACTTGTCCGCCAGCTCCTTAGGATCTAGAAGAGACAATTTATTACGCACTTCAGTAAGGCGATCTCTCAAATCTCCAGAAGTATGCCCAATACTCTTTAAGATATCTTCGGCAAGCTTATATGATTCCGGGTGGACAGGCGTATTCTCCAAGGGATTATCCCCATCTGGTAAACGAATAAATCCAGCACACTGTATATAGGTTTGTGCACCAAGCCTAGGTATTTTTTTAAGCTGATCCCGACGGGTAAACTTTCCATGTTCATCCCGCCAAGCAACGATATTCTTAGCAACTGCCGGCTTCAACCCTGCAACGTATTGGAGAAGTGAGGATGAGGCAGTATTCAGATCAACCCCTACCACATTAACACAAGATTCCACAACCCCGTGCAGAGATTCCTCCAACCGTTTTGGCTGGACATCATGCTGATATTGACCTACACCAACAGCTTTTGGTTCAATTTTGACTAATTCTGCCAAAGGATCTTGAAGCCTTCTAGCAATGGATACAGCACTTCGTAAGGAAAGATCAAAATCAGGGAATTCTTCTCCCGCTAACTTCGAAGCTGAATATACAGAGGCCCCTGCTTCACTCACCAGAGTGAATTCCACCGAGATTCCATCTTCTTGAATCATTTCTGCTACAACCTCTTCTGTCTCCCTAGAAGCCGTCCCATTTCCAATCGCAATGATATTAGCGTTAAACTCTATTATCGCCTTCCGCAAAATTGCTTTAGCCTCTTCACGTTTACTCTTTCCCGTATGTGGATAGATTACCCCCACTTGATGAAGCTTGCCGGTCTCGTCCACAATCGCCCACTTACATCCCGTCCGGAACCCTGGGTCAAGCCCAAGTACCATTTTCCCACGTACAGGAGGCTGTAATAAAAGCTGGCGTAAATTTGCCGCAAAGACTTTGATAGCTTGCTCTTCTGCTTGAGCAGAAAGTTCCCCTCGCACTTCACGTTCAATCGAAGGTTCGATCAAGCGCTTATATGCATCAAGGGCCGCTTTTTGCACTAGAAGAGAACATGGACCTGTTTTGACATAGCGCAATTCAATAATTCTCTGCAAATTTTCCAGTGGAACATCAATCTTTACGGAGAGGAACTCTTCCTTTTCCCCACGATTCAGCGCCAAAATCCGGTGCGGCGGGATCTTTCGAACCGGCTCTCGATAATTATAGTACATTTCAAACGGAGACCGTTCTGTTGCCTTCTTAGCTGCAGCAACCGCTACGACATCTGCGCTTCTTAAGGTTTGCTCTCTGATCCGTTTACGGAGGGCAGCATCATCTGCGATGGTTTCTGCAATAATATCCATGGCGCCCGCTAAAGCTTCCTCCACGGAATTAACCTCCAACTCTGCATTTAAGTAATTTTCTGCCTCCGCTTGAGGATCACCTCTAGTATATTGAACTAATAACCAATCCGCCAAAGGTTCCAGACCTTTCTCTTTGGCTATCGTTGCCCGTGTGCGCCGTTTCTGTTTGTAAGGTCGGTAGAGATCTTCGACGTCTTGGAGAACCGTTGCCGCGGTAATTTGAGCCGACAGATCTTCTGTAAGCTTTCCTTGCTCGTCAATCAGGCGCAGAACCTCTGCTTTCCTCTGTTCCAGGCGTCGGAGATAATCTAGACGGTCCACAATATCACGCAAAACATTCTCATCCAGTTCCCCAGTTATTTCTTTACGATAGCGTGCAATGAACGGGATCGTATTTCCCCCATCCAGTAAATTAACAGCCTCTTTAACTTGGTTTATTTTCAATCCAAGTTCCTTGGCAATAACTTCATTGAAATCCAACGATCAATTACCTCCCTAAAACTAATGAATACTTGTATAGCCTTTTAAATAATTATACCATTCTTCACCAAATGAAGGAAATTCCGCATCGAAAGTGTGTAAGGGAATTTATCGGGTCTTCTTAACATTTAAGAAAGCTGTGTAAGGTCTAAGGACCCTTCACAGCTTCGTAATCAGGAAAAACTCCCCAAACTATAGTTTAAACATGGTCACACTACCCTGGAAGTCTGTTGCCATTTGGGCAAGTGAGGTAGCTGATCTACGAATTTCTTCCATAGAAGCACTCTGTTCTTCTGTCCCTGCAACCACGTTTTCAAGACTACCGGCTATTTCCTTAGGAATGCTAGCTACTTCCATAATTGAAGCAACGATTGTCTCAGTACTTGTCCCAACCTTCTCTATCACGTCAGCAACAGCTTGTGCCTGTTTTGAAAAGTCGTTAACTCCCTGCAAGATATCTTGAAACGCTTCACCCGCCGAATTAACCATGGTAATCCCGTCTTGAACCGCGGCAGTTCCATCATTCATAGTCTTAACTGCCTTTGAGGTTTCTTTTTGAATCTCGCCCACCAAACCACTTATTTTGCCGGCGGCATCACTCGACTGTTCAGCAAGTTTACGGACTTCATCAGCGACAACTGCAAACCCCCTTCCCTGGTCGCCTGCCCGTGCGGCCTCAATAGCAGCATTTAGAGCGAGGAGATTTGTTTGAGCCGCAATACTGGTTATTATTCCTACTATCTCACCAATTTCCGCTGATTTTTCCCCTAAACTATTCACCACATCTGCTGCCTCTATGACCTTAGTACTAATCGCTTGCATCTCGTCTACAGCTTTTTTAACAACACTATTCCCATTAGCAGCCTTCACTGATGTAGCGTGGGACCCTGCCGTTACTAAATTGATATCCTGGGTGATAGTATGCATATGCACAGAGACTAATTGGGCAGACTGCGCCGTGGCGTCAACACCCGTTAGCTTTTCCTTAACCCCGTCAGAAACTTCTTGAATGGAGTAAACAATTTGCTCCGTTGTCCTACTCCCTTCATCGGCACTAGCAGTTAATTCTTCTGCAGAGGCTGCTAATTGTTCGGAACTATTTACAATACCATTAATAATTCCTTTATAGTTGTTCATCATCCTATTAAGATTTTCAGTCATCTGTCCGAACTCATCTTTCGAACGAACGACCATGGTTTGGCTAAGATCCCCTTGAACAATAGCTGATGCAAACCGATTGACCATTTTGATATTTTTAACTATATAGCGACTATATAAGATGAGCACTGTGCCGGTTACCGCCATTGCCAGTACAATTAGAATTAGCATTCGATTCAATAGATCCTTTAACGGAGCCATCAAGTCATTTTCCGAAACATCAATTGCTAAAATCCAACCAAACTGCGGAACTTCTGCATAGTAAACTTGCCTGGCCCCATTGTTATTGTAAGGAACCGTGCCGCTTTTCTCAGCCATCATCTTTTCTGCAGCTTCTTTCAAGCTGAGGTTCTCTTCTTCCGTAATTTTGATATTCATGATCTTTTTTGGATTTGGATTCGCCAGATACTTACCTTCTTTATTCAAGAGGTAAATATCTGCTTCGATATCTAATTGAATATTACTAATTAACGTTTGTAACGTAGTGAAATCAATCCCACCGGTTATTGTACCCTTGAAATTTCCACTATTATCATAAAACGGGACATTGTCCGTTAATATGGTAGCCTTAGTACCTTCATCATAATAGGGATCAGTCCAAATGGATTTCTCAGTAATACCTTTACTTATGGTATACCATTTCTGAGCGGGATAATCATATTTAGGGTCAGCATATTCATTGGTAAACACTACTTTACCGTCTTTATCTTTATATACATAAGGTCCAAAGTACTGAGTATCACTGTTATAAGCATAAGGTTCATACCACACCCCTGCTCCAAAGGTAACGCTATTAGCTGTTATCATTTTCTGGAGCAAACTTGCATACTCTTCAGTACTTACACCGTTACCAATAGACTCTACAGTACGCGCTAGACCTTGAAGCAGCGTATCATGGGCCGTTAATTGCTTCTCGATATCTTTGATCGTACCTTTTAATTGAGCAGTCATTTTATTTTGAATCTCATTCTTAAGTAGATTTTCTGAATATTTATAGCTGATTACTGACATAGCCACTAAAGTTAATAGTACTAAGGGTAAAATCGTCACCATTGTCTTACTACTGAGGCTAGAAATATTAAATAGTTTCTTAAACATACCTTCATCCCCATTCATGTAATGATCAAATATTATTATTCGACATCGGCCTTTCATTCAAAGACGTCAGTGATACCGCCTTAATATCCCCCCAATTCATAACCAGAACAAAAAAATGCCTAAACTACCGAACTTTCAGCAGATAGACATTTTAGTGTGCGCTTCTGCAACCCGGCTATCGTGATTGTACAAAGTACGACCCTTAGACCCGTGGCTTTGCGTCCCTAACTTTCATTAGGTTTGCGTATTTTAAGTTTACAACTAATTGAGTTATTCAACCCAAAAGCATTGTTTACCTCCTATAGGAAGGCCGGTTTCACATTCCTTATTTCTATCCCCCCTATAACTAAATAAAAAGGCGATATAACAAGTTGTCATATCGCCAAAATAATTTCATAATCATCATTTAATTAAAATCGTGCCCAGTGCCCAAACTGCCTTAAGAAACTGAGAAATAACCGTAAGGAATTACCTATCTACAATGTTTTAAAAACTGTTGAATTCGCTGTACTGCTTCCTGCAGTACACCTTCATCTTGAACCATAGCAATCCTTACGAATCCTTCGCCATGTTCTCCGAAGGCTATCCCTGGCACTACAATTACTCCAACTTCGCGGGCTAAATCCATTGCAAAGGATACCGATCTTTGTCCAGTCGGTACAGGTGCCCAGATAAACATGGAACCTTGCGGGATCGGCATTTTCCAACCGGCAGAGGCACAACCCTCTATCAAGAGATCCCGACGTCTCTGATAGGCACTCTTATTCTCTTCGATAGATCCTTGCGCATTACGAAGGGCATAAGCGCCAGCAGTCAAAACGGGAGCGAAGACACCATAGTCAATATTTGATTTGAGTTGAGAGAGAGTTCCAATGACATCGGCATTGCCGACAACAAATCCTAATCTCGCTCCTGCTAAATTATAGGTCTTAGAAACAGAATGGAATTCAATACCAACCTCTTTTGCCCCCCCTGCTTGCAAAAAACTCACAGGTTTGAAGCCCTCAAACGCTAATTCGGAATAGGCAGCATCATGACAAATGAGCAGATCATACTCTTTAGCAAATTCTACAACCTCGTCAAAAAACTCGAGGTTAGCCACGGCAGCCGTGGGGTTATTGGGATAATTCAAGAACATAAGCTTTGCCTTGCGAGCGATATTCGGGTCAATTTGCTTTAGATCAGGTAGGAAACCATTCTCTTCCAGCAAAGGAATTGCTACTTTCTCTCCACCAGCCAGCAACAAACCCGCCGTATAAATTGGATAGCCCGGATCAGGAATCAAGGCTAGATCCCCAGAGTCGATATAGGCTAAAAAAACATGTGCCAGACCATCCTGAGAACCCATCAGTGGCAAAACTTCAGTTTCTGGGTTTAAAGTAACACCAAAACGTTCTTGATACCATTCCGCACAAACTTTACGAAAATCGTCTGTCCCGCGGGTTAATGTATAACCATATTGATCATCATCCAGAACTGCTTTACTAAGAATATTGCGGATTTCATGAGCTGGGGCACGATCTGGACTTCCTATACTAAGATTAATTAAACTCTTTCCAGCCCTCTCCAATTCCCTTTTCAGATTATCCATTTCCGTAAAAACGGACGCTCCTAATCCTTCTAATCGTTTCGATGGCAGCATATCATACACTCCGTTCTTGTGTGTCATGGGGACGGTCCTTTGACACACCATGACACATCCATACTTTCTTATTTTACCACGTTAATCGCAGTATAATAAAGGTAAATTAACAATTTCCAGAAGTCCTTTTCTTGAGATGAAATGACTAGGGAAAAAAATGTGCTATAATTATAGAAATCGTTTTATTAGAGAATACTTCGATTAAAGCTAATGGTTAAGAAGGGAGACTCATGAATTTATGGCACTAATGAACGAGAATTATCTTAGGTTACCTGGAAGTTATCTATTTTCGGAGATTGCCCGCAGGGTGAATCAGTTTAAAAACGAGAACCCTAATGCGGATATCATTCGCTTAGGGATTGGAGATGTAACTCGTCCACTTCCTCCCGCGGTTATTGAAGCTATGAAAAAAGCTGTTGATGAAATGGGGAACGCCGAAACCTTTAGAGGGTATGGTCCCGAGCAAGGTTATGACTTTCTAATTCAAAAAATTATCGAAAACGATTACAAGACCCGGGGAGTCGATCTTACCTTAGATGAAGTCTACGTCAGCGATGGAGCAAAAAGTGATACCGCGAACTTTCAAGAGATTTTTGGTACCGGCAATATCATGGCGGTCACTGACCCTGTCTATCCGGTTTATGTAGACAGTAACGTGATGGCAGGGCGTACTGGGAACTTCGATACAGATAAAGGGCAGTATGAACGTATTGTTTATCTTCCCTGTACCGAAGAAAACGGAATGAAACCCGCGTTTCCAACAACTCATGTAGATATGATTTACCTCTGTTTCCCAAACAATCCAACAGGAATGACCTTAACTAAATCAGAGCTAAAGCAATGGGTGGACTACGCAAAGAAAAATAAATCCATCATCCTGTACGATTCTGCTTACGAAGCTTACATACGTGAAGAAAACGTCCCTCGCTCGATCTATGAGGTTGAAGGTGCTCGCGAAGTCGCTGTAGAGTTCCGAAGCTTTTCCAAGACAGCGGGCTTTACCGGAACACGGTGTGCCTATACTGTTGTACCAAAAGAAGTTATGGTCTATGATTCAAAAGGTGAGCCTCATAGTCTAAATAAACTATGGCTGAGAAGACAAACCACAAAGTTTAATGGGGTCTCTTATCCAGTGCAAGCTGCAGCAGCAGCGATATACACTGAAGAAGGGAAAAAGCAAGTTAAAGAAACCATTGACTACTATATGGAAAATGCCCGAATCATTCGAGAAGGCCTGACGAAAGCGGGCTATGAAGTATTTGGTGGAATTAATGCCCCTTATATCTGGATGAAAACCCCCAATAATATGAGTTCTTGGGAGTTTTTCGACAAGCTCATGAAAGAAGCTAATGTTGTGGGTACCCCAGGTGCAGGCTTTGGTGCTAATGGCGAAGGGTACTTCCGCTTAACGGCCTTTGGGACACGAGAGAATACGGAAAAAGCTATCGAACGAATTCGAACCAAAATGAACAGCTAACATAAAAAGCCTGTCGCTAGTTAAAACCTAACGACAGGCTTTTTACCTGAGCAGCATCAAACCCTTCCGTTCTTAAACTCCCGTCACTCCAGACCAGAGGGTGTGATGTTGCAGAGCGAACCCTTTAGGCAGAGTCGCGTTAATCGCGCTTAGATTCCGAAGTGCCAGCGTGGCACCGGACTTGTCCATGGATGGACTGATGTTGCGGTGCCAAGGATGGCAAGGAGCAACACACATGCGACGGAACACGATGTTCCTAGTGCCGCATGCGCCAAGGATGGCATAGCATGCGGCCAGAACGCCCAGAGGTTTGCCAACGCTCGCTTCGGAATCAAGTGCGATAGTGACGGCGCCGTGGGTGACCGGAGCAACTTCACATCCTCCGCTAATCCAGGTTTTTCTTAAACTTCTTAGCTGCTATCCCTACTAGGACAATAGCGAAGGCACAAAGGATGAGCGTATCCTGCCAAAGATACTCCATCCCTACCCCTTTAAGGAAGATTCCCCTTACGATCTCCAGAAAATATGTCAATGGAAATAATCCACCTATAATTTTTAGAAACGTAGGCATGGTTTCCCGAGGGAAGATGAAGCCCGATAAGAGGATTGAGGGCAAAATCAGGATAAAGGTCATTTGCATCGCTTGAAGCTGAGTCTTGGCAACACTGGAAATCAAGAGACCAATGGCTAGAATCGTAAACAGAAAAATGGTGGATAAGATTACTAAAAGGGGAATACTTCCTGCGGGCATAACTCCAAACCAAAAAATCGCCGTCGCTAAAATTAAGGTCAAAGAAACAAAACCGATAAACACAAAAGGAAGAAGCTTGCCCATAAGCAATTCAAGAGAGCGAATAGGAGTCACGACCACTTGTTCCATGGTACCACGTTCTTTTTCACGCACAATCGAAAACGAAGTTAACATTGCTATAACATTTTGTAAGATCAGACCGATTAAAGCTGGAATGTTAAAGACCATTGACTTCATGTCCGGGTTGTACCAAACTCTAGTCTCTATATTAAGTGGCATGTTCGTACCCAATGCCGCTCCCCTAGCGGCAAGACGAACCCCTTGTATCTCTAAGGATTTATTAAGACCAAGCATCTGAACCGCGGACATGGCCGCTCGAGCTATAGTAGGATCAGACCCATCGACTAAAACCTGAACGTTGCCTTGACCATTATCTCTCTGTAACTCTTTGCCAAAATTAGGCGGAATGATGACGGCTACCCGAGCTTTACCGCTGTCCAGATAGCTTTCGATCTGATGATATCCTTGGACATATTCATCGGGATCTAAATATTGAGTGTTCCGTATAGACGCGCTAAAGTCTCGGCTATCGGTTGTTTGAGACTGATCCCAAATAACTGTAGGCAGATGATCGACATCCGTATTGACCGCATAACCAAATAGAAGAAGCATACCGATCGGCATGACCATGGCCATGATTAAACTGGCACGGTCTCGCCGAATGTGGAGGAATTCCTTTTTCAAGACGGCTAAAAAACGAACCCAGGAAAATCTCCCCATTTAGGGTCACCCTCCTTTCCTAAGAACGAGATTGCGAGGATCATCCGAAGCTTCATGTTCGACATAATAGATGAAGAGATCATCTAAAGTTTCTTTAGCTTCTTTTCTTTTCATATCCTCCGGCGAGCCAAAGGCTATTAATCGCCCATAGAAAACGAAACCCAAATAATCACAGGTTGCCGCTTCATCCATGTAATGAGTGCTGACTAGAATTGTCATTCCTTCTTTGGCTAACTGATGGATCAAGTCCAAAAAAATACGTCGTGAAACCGGATCCACTCCTGCAGTTGGTTCATCAAGAATGAGCAGTTGGGGACTATGCAGTAAAGCACAAGCTAACGCCACTCTTTGCTTCCAACCACCCGAAAGGGAAGAAACTAACTGAGTGGTTCGTTCAAGCAGGCCAATTCGTTTAATGACCCTTGCCTTCTGTTCTTGGGCTGTCTTTCCATGTAAACTATATACCCCTGCATAGAAGTCCAGGTTCTCCTTCACAGTTAGATCTTCATAAAGACTAAACTTTTGAGACATATAGCCAATGCGCTGTTTAATTTCCTCTGGTTGAGTTAAAACATCATAACCCAACACAGTCGCTTTTCCTTCTGTCGGTAGCAAAACTCCGCAGAGCATACGGATGAGCGTTGTTTTTCCAGCACCGTTCGGCCCGACAAAACCCATAATTGCCCCGGCAGGGAGTTGGAAGCTAACCCCTTGAACCGCTGTATACGTGCCAAAGCGCTTTACCAAACCCTGGCAATCAATCGCTAAATTCATTCTGCTTCACTCCTTTATTCCAGGGTTATATCTGCTGGCATACCTGCTTTCAATTGATCTTCAGTGTCTGTTATGCCAATTTTCACAGCATAAACCGTCGTCGTACGCTCTTCTTTAGTTTGCACATTCTTCGGTGTAAACTCCGCTTGAGTACTGATATACTGAATCTGGCCCTTGAATGTCTTATCCGGGTAGGCATCCGCTGCAATAGAAACTGTCCCACCCATTTTTATCTGACTCAGCTTAGCTCCAGGGACATATACTTTAATCCACAAATCATTAGGGTCCAGAATCGTTGCCAAGGTTGAGCCAAGATTGACAACTTGACCTAACTCTACATTTTGATAGAGTACCTGACCGCTGGCAGGACTCTTAAGAGTAAGCTTGCTTAGACCAAGTTCTGCCGTCTTAATAGACTGCGCTGCAATATCAACGGCTGCTTTTTGTGCTTGAATCATCGGTTGAGTATAGCCGGCCTGGGCTTGATCCAAACTTGCCTGAGTGGCGTCAACACTCGCTTGGGCGCTCTGATACTGGGCTTTTAAGGTATCAAGTTTGGTTCGCTGAGTATCCACCACCTGTTTACTAATTGCACCACTCTCATAGAGTTTTAGATTGGCAGCTAGATTATCTTCCTCAAATTTTAGACTTGGTTCCAGTGCGGATAAATTGGCCTTCGCCTGACTCACTAAGTGCTCAAGCCGACGAATTTCTTCAGCCCTTGCTCCACCTAAAAGGTCATTCAGTTTTGCTTGGGCTTGAGTGTGTTGACTCTTCGCAATAGCCAAGGAAATTTTAGCCTGACTGTCATCCAGTTTAGCGATGATGTCCCCTACTTTAACGACCTGACCTTCACTTACTAGCAAATCGACCACTCTCCCACCAAGCTCTGATTGTACTGGTAGTTCAGTCCCTTCAATAGTACCAGAAAAGACGTTTGAATCTTTAGATCGATTTAGGTATCGATCCCCTATGACCGACAGGGCAATAAAAATTAGAACAATGACCATAACTACAGCTTTTTTTCTCATGTTTTCTCCTCCTGCCCTTGCACATAGTATATAGTGTATCTACGACTCCTTTGTGTTCTTACACGTTACTCAACCAGCAGTCCATGTAAAAAAAGATCTAGTATTTGATCTGCTGCCTCTTCGATGGTTCTTTCTGGAGAAAACCCAGGAAAAACGTGATTGAAGATCCCGTAAAATAATACCGTCCCCATAAAACTTCGCATCATGGATGGAAATGGAACGGGTTTAAAAACCCCTTCTTTAACACCCTTATCAAACCAAGGCTTGACAATACTAATTCCTTGCCCCAGAATTCCATTAAACAGGGCTTCCCTAACTTCATTATGGTACTGTGCTTCGGCAAACATAAAGCGAACAAGACCTTCATTTTCTTTGATTAATTCTAAGCGATCCCTTAGAAAACACCGAAAAAACTCTACAGGATCTTTGTGTTCCTTATCGAGAGAGATAATTCCATTAAGTATTTTCGGCGTCAGAACTGCAATCAGCAATTCCTTCTTAGTAGCAAAATGACGGAAAATAGTTCCTTCAGCAACACCTGCTGCTCGGGCAATTTCAGCCGTTGTGGAGCCATTATAGCCTTTCTTTGTAAATACGTTTATTGCGGCTTCAAGGATATCTTGGCGCCGTTCATCTGCTGTTTTCTTTCTACTGGATTTCTGTTGTTGAGTTTCTTGATTTAGTTTCATAATTGTCCTCCAAATATTTGATCATGAAGCAGAATCTTTATGAGTGATTACTCACTTACAAATCTAAGTTTATCAATTTTAAGATCTTTGTCAAGACTATTATTTGCATTCGCTTCTCCAACACTGGGAAGGTTAAGACTAAGTTATTAATTAGTAAACACCCAGCGCAGAGGGTATACACACAAAGGAGAAAATATGATGAAAAAAATACTGGTAACAGGCGTAACTGGAAATGTCGGCAGATACGTCTGCAGCTCACTTCTAGATATGGGAGAACCCGTTAAGGCAGGCCTTATTTCGATGTCTGCTGCCAAGATTGCTCAAGTAGACAGCCGTGCCGAATGTGTTCTGTTTGATTTTGAAAACCAATCAACTTTTTCTGCAGCACTCCAAAATGTTGACAGAGTGTTTCTGATGAGGCCACCTCATCTTGGCAAACCAGAGGATCTAAAGCCATTCATAACAGCCATGAAAAATGCTAATATTCGCCTTGTATCTTTTTTATCCCTAATGGGGGTCGAGAAGAACCCTATTCCACCTCACCATAAGATTGAGAAATATCTTGAGAAGGCAGGTATCCCCTACGCCCATATCCGTCCAGGTTTTTTCATGCAAAACCTAACCGGCGCCCACCTTCCCGAGATACGTGATAAGGGCGAACTATTCATCCCAGCCGGGAATAGTAAGTGTAGTTTCATTGATTCGAAGGATATCGGGTATGCTGCAGCAGTACTCCTGGCTAATCCCGATAAATACAGAAATACTGCTCATACTCTAACAGGTCCTGAATCGCTGGACTACTTTCAGATAGCTAAAATTCTAACTAACGTGTTGGGTCGGAAGATCGTTTACCAAAAACCTTCGATCTATGCTTATCGGAAACACATGTTGGATATCCGAAGGCTAGACAGGGAGTATGTCAACGTTACAATTATGCTCTATCTTATGACTCGGCTTGGCACAGCCAAGAGGATTACTGAGGACTATAAAAAGCTAACCGGCAGAATGCCACGAACGGTGGAAATGTTTGTGAAGGATAACGCCTCAATTTTCAGCTAATGAAAAAAGATATCTCCTAACCCTCTTATATTTTCTCCCTTTGAACGTATTTATCTAATAAGCGTTTCTAGTTTCAAAGGAGGTACCGCAAATTGAGAGAAATAAAGTTAAGAGTTTGGGACAGGATTCAGGAGAAAATGTTAAAGCCTCAGGCCATAAGTTTTGATACGAACAGTACGTCCCCATTTGCAGTGAGCGTGCCAGGTCGATCTTGGGAACCCATTGGGAAATACATATTGCTTCAATGGACTGGTTTTTGTGATAACAACGGAACAGACGTTTATGAAGGTGATTTAGTCAAAATCTCATCTGCCATTTACAAAGTTATTTGGAACAAAACACTAGCAACCTTCGAACTTCTTGAACTAGGGAGTTTTTCAAAATGCGAAATTAGTGCAGTTGAATGTAGTATTGTTATTGGAAATGAATTCCAAAGGGCTCATTTAACTCCAGAGGCGGTGCAGTTTACATTATTCTAAAGCATACTTATAGCGACTTTTCTTCGCATATAGAGCAATGTAATAAAAACAAGAGGCGCACGTTCAGTATTGAACATGCGCCTCTTGTTTTTAAATTAACGTTCTTTAATTAGCGGTTACTTTAGCCTTAATCCAATTCACAATCTCACCATCCTGTCATAATGCCAGTGGTTGGAAGTCAGTCGCGTAAATTGTTCTCTGCCTTCAAGAAATCTTCTTAGCAAAAAAAGCAGGCAGACTAATCTTTAATTTTTATAGTAACCTTAATACTCTTGCAGCAGTCGTCATTATGCACGGCAATACAATCGGGCTTATCAAATACCTTGTATTTACCGACCGTTTCAATGATTAAATCTTCCGCTTTCAGGCCGTCTTCTTTAGGTATAAAATACATGCGGCCAAGAGGAATGATAACATTTTCTTTTAATATTCTCATAATAGTTCTCCTCCCTCACCGGCAGCCAGCACCTGATTAATCCAGGCAATTATGCTGCCGGTGGAGGTGCCTGGCCCGAATATCTCAGTTGCCGACCCTTGAGCTTTAAGTTCCTGCCGATGCCGCTCGGGTATCAAGCCCCCTCCGAAAACCGGGGGGATATACCCAGCATTTTGGGCAGCCAGCAGCTCATGCAAGCGCGGGTATAAATCCAAGTGGGAACCATTATGCACAAATAACCCCACCAGATCAACAGCCTCCCGCAGTGCTGTTGCAGCTATTTCCTCAAGTGAACAATACAAACCGGAATAAATAACTTCCATGCCGCCCTGTTCTCTTAAACCGCGAGCTAGAATACGGATTTCCTTATTCTGATTATCCATCCCGGCCTTGGCCAGTAGAACCTTTATGGGTCTCTTATTCATGCTCTAACATCCTTCAAAGCCAGTGTTAAATAAACTTTAAAGATAAGTCACTCCACTGTGCCGATAAAGTAAAGGTTTATGCAAAATTAAATGCAATAAACATTTCTCAATGCAAAAAAATAATGTAGAAGCACCCGCCCTTCTGATATAACAAAGGCATACCACAGCAAAGTTAACTCAGAAAGGACAGGTGCTCTAAGCAAGCATAAGCCCTAACTATATCAGAAGCTAATGTCATAATTTTAGACCTTGTTTTTATACCTGACGGCTACTTCCGCTGCCAGAGTATATGGATCTGTTTCTTTTTTCAATAACTGATCAACCATTTTTTCCATTTCTCCGCCTGCATCCAGGTCATTTAATACCGGCTGCAGGATTGCCGCCCACAGAGCTTCATTAAATTCAGCAGCAGTCTTACGGCGCAAACGCTCAGACAAAAGGTTTTTGTCCACCAGGTAGCGATAATGATCTTCTATCTTATCGCATACAGCCGACACACTTTCGGCGAATTTTTTAGGTTCCTGTACGCTTTCCACCAGTAATACAGGTATCTCCCAACCACCTTTAGTAACAGACATGTGAACCATGTTCGTGACTTCTTTATACAAGCTCGCGGCACCGTCACGGTCTGCCTTATTAATGATAAAGATGTCTGCTATCTCCATTAAACCGGCTTTAAGAGCCTGTATTTCATCCCCCATACCGGGCACCAGGACAACTATTACGGTATGAGCGTGATTAATGATTTCTACCTCTTGCTGACCCACCCCTACAGTTTCCACGATTATGGTGTCTTTGCCCATAGCATCCATGACATGGATGCCTTCTCCCACAGCCTTGGATATACCGCCCATAGAACCCCTAGTAGCCAGGCTGCGCAGAAATACCCCTTTATCCTCAGCATGCCGCAGCATACGGATTCTATCTCCCAAAAGTGCCCCCCCGGTAAAGGGGCTGGTGGGGTCTACTGCCAGAACACCGACAGTCTTGTTTCTCTGACGCCAGGAAAAAACCAGTTCATCTGTCAAGGTACTTTTACCGGCTCCCGGGGCACCGGTAATCCCTATGACATGGGCATTACCGGTTTTCGTAAAAATCTCCTGCATAGCAACGTGGGTACCGGGTATTTGATCTTCCAGGTTTCTGATGAGGCGGGAGGCTGAACGCACATCTCCCGCCAATACTTTTTGTCCTAATTCTTTCATCGCACTCACGCCCTTGGAGTTACATTTGTATTAATCCACTCCACCAGTGAATCAAGTTTGGCTCCCGGTGTAAATAATGCTTTTAGACCTGCGTCATAAAGAGGCTGCATATCCTGCTCCGGAATAATCCCTCCACCGATAACGGTGATATCGTCGGCACCTTCCGCCTTCAAAAGTTTAACTACTTGAGGGAACAGGTACTTGTGTGCACCTGATAAACAGCTTAAGCCTACAACATCAACATCTTCCTGAATAGCAGCAGCAGCTATTTGCTCCGGCGTCTGGTGACATCCGGTATAAATTACCTCAAAGCCGGCATCCCTGAAGCACCTAGCTAAGACCTTAGCCCCGCGATCATGGCCATCCAGGCCGGGTTTAGACAATAGTATACGAATTCTTCTCTCTGCCATCACACTTACCTCCTCCAATTTTGCGAGAAACAATTTCTAATTTTCAAACTCAATCTTAGTAAATGCCAGGGTCGCGATACTCACCATAAACTCCCCTGTAAACATCGCAGATTTCCTGAACAGTGGCATAGTTCTTAACCGCCTCAATACAATAAGGCATAACATTTTCGCCTTTCTTACAAGCCGCCTCGATGTCTTTAAGTGTTTCGGCCACTTTACGGTTGTCGCGCTTTCTCTTAACTTCAGCCAGACGATTGAGCTGTTCTGCTTCAACGGAGTCATCTATTTCTACTATCGGAATGTCAACCTGTTCATCTTCCTGAACATACTTGTTCACACCGATCATGACTTTTTCCTGAGCATCAATTTGCTTTTGGAATTTATAAGAAGCATCGGAAATTTCCAGCTGCGGGAAGCCCTTCTCGATAGCAGCAACCATACCGCCCATATCGTCGATCTTATGAATATATTCCCAAGCTTTTTCTTCCATTTCATTGGTCAGCGCTTCCACGAAATATGAACCGGCCAGCGGGTCAATAGTGCTGGCCACACCGGTTTCTTCAGCGATAATCTGCTGAGTCCGCAGGGCAATTTGCACTGCATGGTCTGAAGGCAGACACAGAACTTCGTCCAGCGAGTTGGTGTGCAGTGACTGGGTGCCGCCGAGAACACCGGCCAGAGCTTGAATAGCAGTCCGCACCACGTTATTGTAGGGCTGCTGGGCGGTAAGCGAACAACCGGCAGTCTGGGTATGGAATCTCATCCATAAGGAACGCGGGTCCTTGGCACCATAACGCTCACGCATTGCTTTAGCCCAGATCCGGCGAGCAGCTCTTAATTTAGCAATTTCTTCAAAGAAATCGATATGCGAGTTAAAGAAGAAGGATAACCTGGGCGCAAATTCATCAACCTGTAAACCTTTACGTCTGACCACGTCTTCTACATATTCCATTCCGTCTCTTAAAGTGAAGGCCAGTTCCTGTACAGCAGTTGACCCGGCTTCTCTGATGTGATAACCGCTGATACTGACGGTATTCCACTTGGGCACATATTTGGTACCAAACTCTATGGTATCGCTAATTAATTTTACTGACGGCTCGGGCGGGCACATAAAGGTTTTCTGAGCAATAAATTCTTTTAACATATCATTCTGAATGGTACCGCCGATTTTGTTCAGAGGAATTCCCTGTTCCTGGGCACAGGCAATATACATGGCCCATAATATAGTTGCAGGCGGGTTAATGGTCATAGAGGTGGTTATCTTATCCAGAGGAATCCCGCTGATCAGGTCTCTGAAATCATCGATGCTATCAATAGCCACCCCTACTTTTCCACACTCACCCCTGGCTTTGGGGGAATCAGTATCATAACCCATCAGGGTCGGGAAATCAAAGGCAGTACTCAGGCCGGTCTGGCCGGTGGCTAACAGGTATTTCCAGCGCTTATTGGTTTCAACAGCTGTACCCATACCGGAAAACATTCTGAAGGTCCAGTATTTTCCACGGTAACCGGAGGGCTGACAGCCTCTCAAATAGGGATATTGTCCCGGATAAGCTATATCCCGCTCAAAATCCATATCTTTAATGTCCTCGGGGCCATATATTCTCTTGATTCCCAAATCAGAAACGGTGGTCCAGCTTTCTTTTTGGTCAGGGTGTTTGGCCACTATTTTTTTAACTTCATCTTCCCATTTTTGTCTTAAGGCGCTCGACTTGTTTACTAAATCATCAGTAATCAAAGTTATTCCCTCCTCATGGTTCATTGTTTAATACTAGTACTCAATTCCTGCCCTATCTTTAATCCCCGCACTATAGTGATGTTTTATCTCAGTAACTTCACTTACCAAATCTGCTATCTCTCTCAACTTATCGGAAGCATAGCGGCCGCTTAACAATAAATCCAATTCTGCTGGCTTATTTTTAACCATCTCTAGCACTTCTTCCTCCGGAATAAGCTTAAAGTCCACGGCCACATTAATCTCATCCAGGATGACCATGTTATATTCCCTACTGGCAATGATCTCTTTAGCTTTTTCGAAACCTTGCTGGGCCATCTCCACGTCTACAGGCGCAGGATTGTTCCGCATGACAAAACTATCCAGTCCAAATTGATAGACATGCAAGTCCGGGAGGTACTTTTCCGCGGCAATCACCTCTCCATATTTACGTCCCTTCATAAGCTGAATAATGCATACCTTGTAGCCCTGTCCAATAGCCCGTAAGGCCTGGCCAAAGGATGATGTTGTCTTGCCCTTGCCGTTACCCGTAATTACCATCACCAAACCACGCTTGGCTATGCTCGCTGTGGACTGCATCACACTCAATGTATTCACCTCTTTCTTCGCTCTTCCCCGTCAAGTCAAAGGTCAACTTAAGGTAGGGGAGGTCCACTTATCAGTCTTTGTGTTGAAATCAATGCCCCTTGTTGATCGATGAAAATACTACATGTCTTGACACTCTATTCTAAATATACAGAATTATTATGCAATTGCCATGCCAAGTATCTTATCTGTATATTTAGAATCTTCTGCTTTAAGTCCAGTCAAGGATTAATCCACTTTAACCTTATCAAATCCCGAAAACACTAAGATTTATAGATGTATACTCTCATACACATTTTGACACATTAGAATACCTGATCTGCATTGGATTCTCGACTCTAGACTATGTAAACAAATCAATACGTGTATCCACTTGTTTACATGCGGATAGCTGTCTAGTTTTCCATTTTATAGAGTAGTTCCTACGGCTTGGTTATGTTAAACTATAGAACAAGTGAGTGTATCGTTTAAGCTCAAGCAGAAAGTAAAGGATTGTGATTATTATGTTTCGCTCAAAGATGTTCTTCGTTCTTGCATTATTTACCATCCTCCTTGCGGGGTGTACACCCTTAAAAACCTCCAATCAATCCTTACCCGAACAACCTAAAACAATCAACGCCTCTTACGTCTCTAGACCTATTAACGTCCCTTCGATTGTAGCTCAGGAAAAAAAGCTGTTCGAAAGCGAGTTTCAGAAAGATGGTATAGAATTCAAATGGCATGATATTTCTGTTCCAAGCAACCAACTTGAAGCGTTAGCTGCCAAATCACTTGATTTTGCCAATAGCCTTAACTATGTTTCGGCTATTTTAGCCAAAGCCAATGGTAATGACCTTAAAATCGTAGCCTCCTACTCCCGCTTTCCTAAAGGAATCAATCTGGTTGTTAAAACGGACGGATCAGTAAACACAGTGGCCGACCTCAAAGGAAAGAAAATTGCTTTGCAAAAGGGAACCATGCTCCATGAGATGTTAATCCGGGCTTTGGCAGACGTTCAACTAACGACTCAGGACCTTGAACTAATTAATATGGATTCAACGGCCGCGACAGCTGCTCTTGCTGCAGGACATGTTGATGCCACAATTCTCCCTGAACCACTGCTTTCCAAGGCCGTTGCTACTGGTAAGATTAAAAAACTGAATTCGGCGGAAGGATTAATTCCCGGTTTAGCCGTGATTGCCGTGCGCAGTGAATTTGCCCAAACTCAACCCGAGCTAGTAAAACGTTACCTAAACGTCCACAAGGCTTCCATTGACTGGAGCGAAGCCAACATAGAGGAAGCCTTAACCATGACCGCTCAGAAAAATCAAATGGACATCAAAGCAGTCAAGGCTCTTTATCCTATCTTTAACTTTGAGATGAATCTCGATGAGGTTAAGAGTGACTTGCTGAAATCTGCTTCCTTTTTGCAAAAAGAGGGCATGATCCGTTCCGACGTAGACATTAATAAGGTCATAAACGATTTAGTCGATCCAAGTTACTTACCTACAACGTAGGCAACCCAAGCACTATGTCATCCTGAAAGAGGTACGACTGAAGGATCTAGACCCTTCGCTGACGCTCAGGATGACAGGTATAATTTTTCGTTTATTGTGGCGCTGCAACGCGTGGGAATTCTGAACGAAGTGAAGAATCTTCCGGATGTACCATTTTTCATTACTATATATTGTGTCGCCTGTGATAGCGGCAAATGGAGGTTAATATGAAGGCTTCCGCAAATCACCAGCGAGAAATGCCGACAACTTTGACGGGAGCGTTTATACTGCCCACCGAAAAACAACTTTGTATTAAAATGTTGAAGGGGTTAGCTCTTCCCATATTGCTCTTAGTTCTCTGGGAGGTTCTTAGTCGTTTGGGCTATATAAATACCTACCTCCTACCCCCGCCCTCACAGATTTGGGATCGCCTTTTAACAGCTGCCGTTAACGGACAACTCGTAAGACACATTGGAGCCAGCCTGTACCGTGTGTTTTTCGGTTTCGGCCTGGCCCTGGCTCTGGCTCTTCCTTTAGGCTTCCTCCTTGGCCTATTGCCGGGCGTCCGCGGCTTTCTATCTCCCAGTTTAAGCTTTTTTCAACAAATACCTGCCATTGCATGGATTCCTATGTTCATCCTCTGGTTGGGCATTGACGAGGCCTCTAAGATTGCTATCATTGTTTATTCTGCCTTTTTTCCCATTTTTCTTAATACGTTCCTAGGCATCGCCAGTACCGATCCCAAGCTGAAGGAAGTTGCTTACACCTATGGTCTTTCTCACTGGGGTCTAATGAGACGAGTCTATCTTCCATCAGCTGCTCCTTCTGTGTTTGTCGGTATGAGGCTCGGTCTTAGCTTTTGTTGGCGTTCCTTAGTTGCAGCCGAATTACTGGGGGCTTCTAGGGGCATTGGCTATTTGATCCAGGAAGGCCGTGAAATGGCTCAGCCCGATTTAATGCTCGTAGGGGTATTCGTGATCGGCCTAATCGGTCTCTCCTTAGATTTCATCGTTACTCGTTTAGAAAAGAGATTCTTACCTTGGCAAGAAAAGGTAGACACTGAAGAGGTACAAAAATGGCAAATTTCCTAGAAATCAAAAATATCTCGAAATTCTTTACTATAGGTAAAGGGCAGGTTCTTGCTCTTGAGAATATTCACTTTGAGATGGCTTCGGGGGAGTTAATTTGCTTACTTGGCCCCAGTGGATGCGGAAAGACGACCCTACTTAGGATAATCGCTGGTTTAGAAAAACAGGCATCAGGCCAAATCCTGCTTCATGGCAAGGTAATAACTACTACTGGTCCAGAACGAGGTATGATTTTTCAAGAACCCCGCCTTTTTCCATGGTTGACCCTTGAAGAGAATGTTGGGTTTGGGATAAAGGGTCGGTATGAAAAAAAAAGACTGCAAAGGATTGTCGAAGAACTCCTTGAGATAGTCGGGTTAAGCAATTTTGCCAAAGCTTGGCCAAATCAACTATCTGGGGGCATGGCTCAAAGAGCAGCAATTGCACGGGCTTTGGCAGCTGATCCCTTAATTTTATTACTAGATGAGCCTTTCGCCGCTCTCGATGCACAAACCCGAACTAAATTACAGACTGATTTTCTAAACTTATGGAAATCCACGCATAAAACTTGCATTCATGTCACACATGACATCGACGAGGCCTTAATCCTTGGTCAAAGAATCATCGTCATGGAATCCTCACCGGGAAGAATTCGGGAAATTATCTCCGTCCCCTTTCCTTATCCTCGTTGCCCGGATGACCCTGACTTTCTTGCTTTGAAGAAAGAGTTGCGAGACTCGTTTATATCCACGATGTAAGTTCTCTTATTTTAGCTGAATTTTGTTATCACGAAGCAGAAAGGTTCTTCATCACTCCTTCAAATGTCTCTATTTCCTAAAAACTTGTTATACTTAAATATAACAAGTGCTCCAATCTTAACTATTGATCAAGTGAGGTGGAAATAATGGACAACCTGGATTTACCCCAATCAATCACGGTGGGACGCCTCCAAGAAGCTTTATCGTTACAGGCCATCGGCTCCAATAACACTTTAACCCAAAGTATCTCCCAGTTGTCCATTCAAACGATCCTCTTCTCAGGGATTAATACCTTCTCATTACCTCTTGTCGGTGAAACTATAATTCTGGAACCTACGGCAAACGGATCCATTTCTTTAACTGTCGAGGTTTCTAACCAAAAAATTACCTTATTTTTTTCCCAAGAGAACCCTTCTCCCTGGCCGATCATTTGTGATAAAGCATCGGATTGGTTGGAACGTGAACTGGGACGCGTCCTTATGACCAGTGAACGCTATACACAAATGATCGCTGAACATTTGACTCGTGGGAAGGGGTTTTCATTTCTAGCCAGCTTACAAGAAATTTTCGGGTGTGATATCTTCCTAATCAATAAGCAACTCGAAGTCCTCGGATGGGCTGGAGGAAAAACCGTCCCCTTAGTCCCCATCTCTTTCAAGCCTCCCCGCATATCACCCAACCTCCCTAAACCCTTCGCCCCACTCTATACAGGACAATGGGCTGATAAAAAGCTTCGTCCAGTTCCACTAACCTGGTGCCCTCTATCTGGGCCAAAAGGAGTCCTAGGCTTCTTAGGACTTGCGGAAGACATCCAGAATATAGGAAGTATCAAACAATTCTTTCTTCATAAGACAACCACTTTAATTTTACTCGAACTTGTTAAGACCCAAAGCATACAGGACAGCGAACGCCAACACCATCGAGATTTTCTCTTTGATTTGCTTTACAATAATTTTGATTCTCTAGAAGTGATCATTTCGCGGGGCAAGTTATGGGGATGGGACTTCTCTAAACCTCACTTTGTCGTGGTTGGCGAAATAACTGGCTATGATCCCGATTCCGCCGACCGCGAACGTTTCGAAGAATTATTGACTGAAATGACCACACTTTTGCATAAACGCCAACCTAAGACAATTTGTCTTGAACGCAATGGTCAGGTTGTTTTACTCTTTCCCCTCCAGGACATGCTTCCACAATCAGAATGGCACAGTAAAGCGCTCGGGCTGCTTGAGCCGATCCTGAAAATTATCAACTCCATCCCTGGCAAACAACCGTTTCAATATGGTCTTGGCAATCTTTATAATTCTGCGCGCTATCTACACCGGAGTTTTCAAGAAGCAAGGACAGCGCTCGAATTGGGAAAACTCTTTGATAAACCAGATCGCTTAATTCCTTTTTATGACCTTGGCATTATGCGATTATTACACCGTTTGGATCGCCAGGAATTAGAAGACTATCGTTCAGAAATTCTGGGTCCTCTACTTAAATTCGACAAAGAAAGTAATCTTTCTCTTGAAGAAACATTATTAGCCTATTTCTCGTGCAACACAGACTTGAATGCAGCGGGTGAGAAGCTTTATCTTCATCCCAACACCCTCCGCTATCGCCTTAAAAAAGCTTCTGAAATCCTAGACCGTGATCTATCCTCTCTGGAGAATCAGGTTAATCTTTTTCTCGCTCTTAAGATCGGTCGAATAAAATCATTATGGCCAGACTAGTTACTATCCCATTTTCGTGGTTCGAATATCCCAAACAAATTCCCTTCTCCCGGTGGAGAGGGGAATTTGTCTTTGTTTAGCCACGTAAGAAAAGAAGATGGAAGGCTACATCCCCCTTCACACCTTGTGGAGAGGGGCTTTTGTTTCTTTTTACAACGAATGCCCTTTCATTTCATTTTTTACTCTAAAGGAACAAAACTGAGAAAGCCGAATTATAGGCATGTAAAGTGAACATTGGTACAAGAATCTTGGCTAAAAGAAAGGAGGACTATATTAATGACCTTTTTCGAGGACTGCCCTCCCCAAGTTCTGAAAACTCATGGCGAACTACTACTCGCGCTTAGCCATCTCTTCGCCCAAGGAGGGGAAAACTTATCTCAAACCTTGAGTCCACTGGTTAAATCCTGTTCGGCCATAGCCGAACACTATAATACCTCTAGACTGCTTCAAGCCAACCAAATCTTAGCTCAATACTCTGAAACGAATGACGGAGAATATCTCGTTATGTGCTACGAGTTTAACCGCCTCTTCGTCGGTCCCAATGCTCCTGTTGCCCCCCCTTATGAGTCTGTGTATTTATCCTCCGACCATTTAGTGATGGGAGAACAAACCTTAGCTGTCCGCAAATTCTACCAGCGAGAAAATTTACAGACCATAGGGCAAAGGCATGAACCAGATGATTTTATCTCAACCGAACTCGAATTCGTTGCATACCTCTTGAGTCGGATTATTGAGACACAAGCTGCCAAGAACAGCGCTAAAATACAACTCTATAAAACCTTATACCAGGAGTTTTGGCAACAACACCTTGGCCTCTGGTTAAAAACATTTGCTCACACAGTTTCCCAGTCAGCCAAACATCCTCTCTTTTCTGCCTTAAGCGAGATTCTAGTTGCGCTCTCAACTCTTAACGCACCATTAAACACGAAGGAGGCCCCTTATGAAACTTACGCGCCGCAAATTTCTCGGAGGAGCAGCAGCCGTTGCTGCCTCTAGTATGACTCTTTTCAACTTTAATTTATTAACAAATTCCCCCTCTGCCTCTGCAGCGGATCAACCCTCTGAGGCTATAAAAACCTTCCGAAATGTCTGTCCTCGTAACTGTTATGATACCTGCGGGATGATTACCTATGTAGAAGACGGAGTCCTCAAAAAGGTTGAAGGAGACCCTAAACACGGCTATACCAACGGAAAGCTTTGCCTAAAAGGGTACTCTTATCCGCGCCGTGTCTATAGCCCGGATCGCATCAAATACCCCATGAAGCAATCCCCTCGTGGTTCCGGCAACTGGACCCGTATCAGTTGGGATGAAGCTATGGATACGATTGCCAAGAAAATCCTAGATTTGAAGAAGCGCTACGGTTCTACACTCCCGATCTGCTTAGATAAGTACTCCGGAAATTTTGGTATTGTTCACTATGGAATAGAGGGGACTATGTCAAGCATCGGCTACACAACCCGCGCCGTAGGAACACCCTGCTGGCCCGCCGGGATTGATGCTCAAACCTATGATTTTGGCACCCTTTATAGCAACGACCCCGAAGACATGGTTAATGCCAAGTATATTATTCTCTGGGGACAAAATGCCGCCTGGACAGCGATTCACAGTTTACCCTTCATCAACGAAGCTCGGGAACGCGGGGCTAAACTCGTGGTGATCGATCCTATCTTAACCTCCACTGCTTCAAAGGCCGATCTCTATATACAAATTAACCCCAGTACAGATGGTGCTCTCGCTTTGGGCATGGCTCGCTATATTATCGACAACAATTGGGTCGATTGGGAGTATGCCCGGGCCAACAGTCTCGGCTTTGATGAATGGGTCGAGTATGTCAAAAAGTCTATTACTCTAGACTGGGCTTCTGAAAAAACCGGCGTGCCTAAAGACATCATCATGGAAATTGCCCGCGAATACGCAACCGCTAAACCAGCCAGTATGTGGGTCGGTTACGGTATGCAGCGTCACACGAACGGCGGTCAGAACGTACGGATCATCGATGCCCTTGGAGTCATGACCGGCAATGTAGGAAAATCTGGTGGAGGAGTCAACTACGGTCACCTAGAAACCTGGGGCTTTAACTATAATGCGATGGTCAATGCCCCTCCCAAAGGGTCTAAAGGATTCATTGGTCCCGATGGCAAAGAAGGGGATCGTGCCATCAACATGAATAACTTTGCCCACGATGTCTCCGCCCAAAGCGACCCTCCAGTAAAAATGCTCTGGCTGGCGTGCCGGAATCCCGGAGCTCAAGATCCTGACACTAATGCCATTGAAAAAATGTTCTCCTCTATGGAATTTGTGGTTACTGTAGATTCCTTTTTCAATAAAACCGTCGAGATGTCTGATATTGTCTTGCCAGCAACCACCCATTTTGAGGACTGGGATGTCATGGCCAGCTATTGGCACTATTGGGTCGGCATCAACCAACGCGCTATTGACCCTCTGTATGAATGTAAAAGTGATGTTGAAATCGCTATAGAACTTTCTGAAAAAATGAATGCCCTAGAACCTGGATCTTGTACCTTCCCAACTTCGGGAACACCGGAAGAATGGTTAGCCAAAGAATTCAACCCCGGAATACATCAAATGCTCGGCATTAACGATTATAAAGAACTCATTGATGGGCCTCGTAAGGCAAAAATGCCTCCCGCTTCCTGGTCCGATGGGAATTTCCGCACACCTTCGAAGAAAATTGAAATCCATAGTGAACTTGCCGAGAAGAATGGACTGCCGGCGCTCCCAATCTGGGTTGATGAAATGAAAACCCCCGAGAAATATCCGATCCGCTTTATGACACCCCATCCGCAGTATGCTTTACACTCCCAGTTCCAAAACCTGGACTGGATGATGACTACTAACCCTGAGCCTAAGGTGGAGATTCATCCGAATCTAGCTGCCAAATACGGTATTACTGAGGGCACTATGGTTAAAATCTACAATGACCTGGGTTCAATTACGGTCAAAGCCCACCTAACCAGGACAACCTCAACAAATGTCATCGTCGCCTATGAGGCCTGGTATAAAAACTCTAATTTCAATGTTAATTACACCTTGAAAGCCATCCCCAGTGATATGGGAAAACAAGCGACTGGCAACGACGGGTTAGCCTTTCACGATAATTTCGTAATGATAGAAAAAGCATAAGGAGGAATCCCTTTGAGTAAACAGCTTGGCTTTTTACACAACTCAGAGAAATGTGTGGGCTGTCGGGGGTGTGAAATAGCCTGCAAAAACGAATATCAAATTGAAGCAACCCCCCAGTGGCGTAAAGTTTTCCAACTCCATGAAGACGACTTCTCCCTTCCTACCCGAATGTTCTTTTCGATGGCCTGCAACCACTGCGCTCACCCAGAATGCCTGCGCGTCTGCCCGGTAAAGGCCTACACCAAACGCGAGGATGGAATTGTGATCCATGATCCCAATCGTTGCATCGGCTGTCGCTTATGTACCATGGCCTGCCCGTATGATCGTCCCCAAATTAACCCTGCCAAAAAGAAAGTCGAGAAATGCAATTTATGTTACCAGCGAATTGACCAAGGTGAAAAACCAGCTTGCGTCACCGCCTGCATTCCGGGAGCCCTGGAACTGGTAGAAATCAATGATAGTCTCGATCAAAAAACCGGTATACTCAAAACCTTACCTGGGCTGCCAAGCCCGAAAATCACATCGCCGTCGATTCGTTTTATCGGACCGAAACAGGGCAAACAAATTAGGAGGGATTAAGATATGGGAGACTGGGAATGGCCCTTAATTCTGTTCACCGTTCTAGGACAAATCGCGATTGGGATAATTCTAATGCTCTGGTGGCTCGCCCGTAACCGCAATCTGAATATCCAATTATTCAAACGGGGGGTCCATGTTTCTGGGGGTCTCTTACTGATCGCTCTTTTGGCTTCACTTTTTCATCTGGGACATCCGGAAGCAGCTTACCGCGCTTTAGCCCACCTGGGTTCCTCTTGGTTAAGCCGCGAAATTCTCTTCTTCCTCCTCACGTTCTTGGCCTGGATCTATCTTTTTCGGCTGTCGAGACAACAAACAAGCAGCCACACCCTTGGGTCAGGCGCCTCAATCATTACGACTGCTGAAACTGCAGCTGGGGGACAACCAACTAGCAACCTCTCCCTCGGATTAGGGATCACTTCTCTACTAGGCCTGTTAGGTATTGCCAGCAGCGCCATGATTTATGTTCTACCCCGAGTTCCTGCTTGGAATAACGGCGGACCCGTTCTTTTCTTTTTACTCACCACTGGCTTGCTAGGAGCTCTTTGCACTTTAGTACTAGGAGGGAACTTACTTCAAACCGCTCAAAAGAAGCTTCTTCTTCAAGTGTCACTCGGGTGCACAATCTTCAGCCTCATCCTCTCTGTTATTTATGGTTCTATGCTCAGTGCAAGCATGGAAGGAGCCGCCTCCTTAAACTATCTTTTGAGCAGCCCTCTATTTTGGGTCCGTGCTCTAGTGAGTTGGTTGGCCCCACTCCTTCTGCTGGTTATCATCTTAAAAAGCCCTGACCTCGGCAAAAAAAATCTTATCCTGACCGTTACTCTCTTAGTAGGTTTAGGAGAAATCTTAGGTCGAGCACTTTTTTACCTTAGTGCAACAGGCATCCAAATTACAGCTTTGTTCTAAATGGTGATTCCTCCCACAAAAGCCCTGAAAGTTTGCAGCCTCAGCGCAAACTTTCAGGGCTCATTGTTAATAATGACTAAACTTGATTTTCACGCATACTTAAAGGTTTTTAGGTAAACTTAACGAATAATCTTCTAAAGACATTGAGTGGATCAGGGGGGTAAACTAATGGAATTTCATCAAAATATTTGCCCTCGCAACTGCTACGATACGTGCAGCATTATTAGCACTACCCACAATGGAGTGCTTATCTCTGTTGAAGGTAACCCCGCTCACGAATACACCTTGGGCAAACTCTGTCCTAAAGCTCTAGATGATGTGAAAAAGGTTTACAGTCCTCAGCGCATCCGTTACCCCATGCGCCAACAGGTTCGTTACAGTGGTTTTTGGGAGCGAATTTCATGGGATGAGGCATTAACCCTGATCGCTGAAAAAATCCTGAACCTCGAAGAGACGTATGGAACAACGTTGCCTCTTGCTCTGAATAAGTACTCTGGAAATTTTGGCATCTTACACAATGCCATGGAAGGCCTCTTCACGGGTATCGGGGCAACCACGAGAGCGATTGGATCCCCCTGTTGGTCAGCAGGGGTAGAAGCTCAAACCCTGGACTTTGGAACATTCTTTTGTTCTGATCCGTTGGATATGTCTAAAGCTAAGCTGATCTGGCTCTGGGGAGTAAACCCTGCCTGGACTGCTGTTCACCAGATGCCGATCATTTTCGATGCCATTGATCACGGGGCCAAGGTGGTTTGTTTCGATACCCACTTTAGCGCTACAGCCGCCCGAGCCCATCGATATGTAAAGGTTTGCCCAGGAACCGATGGACTTCTTGCTTTAGGGTTCGCCAAGGTTCTTCTAGAAGAAGGTCTTATAGACCCTAACCTGGGGTCTTATACCTTTGGGCACGAAGAATTCATCCACTATATTGAAACCGAAATATCTCTTGATCATTGTTCGGAAATCACAGGAGTTCCTATATCAACCATTCGCAACCTAGCCATAGAATACGGTCAAACTCATCCGGCTTGTATCTGGGCTGGTTTTGGCCTTCAGCGTTATACTAATGGGGGACAGACCCTGCGCGCTATTGATGCCTTAGGAGCACTTGCTGGACACCTTGGTGAAGAAGGAGGCGGCGTTCAATACGCTCAATTCGAGACCTGGCGTTTTTCCGGGGCAATACAGGATCCGTTCCATCCAATCAACAGTTCTTCCAACGCTGATCAAGCCTCTGTAGACAACCTAACTTTGAATCAAAAACAGACGGATCGACTTCTTAATATCAATCAGTTCGCGGAGGAGGCTTTCAATTGTACGGATCCACCCGTTAAAATGCTCTGGATTTCTGGGAGAAACCCTCTATCCCAAGATGGTAATCTGCAGCAATGGAAAAAACTGATCAGCCAACTGGACTTGATCGTCGTGAGTGATCTCTTCCATTCCAAATCCTCCGAAGCGGCCGATCTTTTTCTGCCGATCACGACCCATTATGAACATTGGGATTTAAATTCCAGTTATTGGCATTATTGGGTAGGAGTCAACGAACCCGCTATTCCTCCGGTCGGTGAATCTCGCTCTGATTTACAGATTGCCTGGGATGTTTCATCAAAATTAAATAAACTTAAACCCGGAAGCTGCGCATTTCCGATATCAGGCGATGAAAAGGAAACCCTTTTACGTGAACTCGGCCCCCCAATGTTAGATATTCTGGGTATAAAAAAAGCAGAAGACCTTCTAAATGGTCCGGTACGCGCAAAATATCCCAGAACAGCTTGGGAAAATCGGACCTTTGCAACTCCTTCCAGACGCTATGAATTTTTCTCATCCCGAGCTTCTGATGCCCATCTTTCACCCCTTCCAATCTTTATCCCCCCTCTTAACTCTTCGATTGATGCTCCATTGCGCCTTTTAACTCCACATCACCACTCTACTATTAACTCTCAAGTTTATGCCACTGGGACGGCCAATCCCGATTACGTCTTACATCTTGCGCCTGAACTTGCCCAGCGTTATGATTTAGCAGTCGGAGACCGAGCCCAAATTTGGAATGAATCAGGTCTATTAGAAGTAGTTATTCAACCAATATTAGGTATCTCGAATGATGTTGTCATTGTTTTTCAGGAGCAAGTCGAAGGGAATTCGCGGCTTAATTGTTTAATAGGAACACCTTTAACTGATATGGGGCAACTCACTCTTGGGGCTCGAGGATTTGCATTAAATGAAACCTTTGTAAATTTGCGGAAACTTTAGATATCGGCAACTTGCTTCAGGTGGAATTCAGCTCCATCAGAGGTTTTTAATTGAACTTTTCGAGAGGCGCTAAGCCATCTGACAAAAGGAGAGTGGGTGTATGGTCAAACAATTGGGTTTCGTGCTTGACGTTAATCGGTGCCTGGGCTGCGGCGCCTGTGCCAAAGCCTGTCAAAACGGAAATCAGTTGGCCCCTCTTCTATGGCGTCGGATTCGTAGGGTAGAGAAAATCTCCAAGGATCAGATTCAGATATTTTATTTATCCACTGCCTGCAATCATTGCGGCGATCCCGAGTGTCTAAGGGTCTGCCCTTCTGGGGCCTATGCCAAACGCCGCGATGGTATTGTCCTACATCTTTCCGAAAAGTGTACGGGCTGTAAGTCCTGCGTCGCCTCATGTCCCTTTGGAGCTCCCCAATACAATCTCCAGACTAACAAAGCGGGTAAATGCCAGCTCTGCCATGAACGTTTAGATCAAGGTATGCCTCCTTTTTGTATTCAAGCTTGCCTTACTGGAGCGCTTAAGCTAAAAGAACTAAAAGACATTGCGGAAAACCAGTTATTAAGACTTACGGCCCCCGTTCCGAGCCTTCGATTGACGCGCCCCTCTGTTTTCTATAAGCCACCAAGAACTACTAAACTATGAATTGCCCAACTAAATCATGGGTTAAAAGCAAAAAGGACCGTTTTTTTGTATGTAATTACAAAAATTCCAGTCCTTTTTTGTTCATTTTTACAATTTTTAATCTGATCGATTCGACCCAAATATTGTATAACCAACCTAAGGCAGGGAATAATCCTATGACTAGATCTTCTTACGTCCCACGTAGCTGGTATGCAGCAGCTTATGAGCCCTTTCTCCATAGGGCTCGCCTAAGAAGTCTTTATAAAGGCCTATAATGGCCGGATTTTCATGCGACTTCCGCAAAGGTTTATTTCGGTCTTCACGGTATAAGGCTCCGGCTCGGTCAGTTAGAATATCTAAGTTCCCATGATGATAGGGTTGTCCGCCTCCCCCAATACATCCTCCAGGGCAAGCCATGATTTCAATTACGTCATAATTACTTTCCCCTGCTTGTATTTTCTCTAGGACCTTACGAGCGTTACCTAGGCCGTGGATAACTGCTGCTCGGTAATCCCTTCCCGCAATAGGGATGACTGCTTCCTTAAGTCCATCCATTCCTCGCAGAACCTCAAACTCCACTTTCTCCAAAGTTTCACCTGTGATTACCTCATAGGCTGTCCGTAAGGCAGCCTCGAGCACTCCACCGGTTGCTCCAAAGATTACGGAGGCACCAGTGGATTCCCCCAAGGGGTGGTCAAACTCTTGGTCTTTGAGATGATCAAAGTGAATGCTGGCTTCCCGAACCATACGAGCAAGTTCACGAGTCGTGATGACGATGTCCACATCCGCAGTTTCTGCACCTTGAGCTAGTTCAGGACGAGCGGCTTCGTATTTTTTGGCAACACAGGGCATCACGGATACAACCGTAATGGTCTTAGGATCGATTCCCAGGGTTCTAGCATAATAACTTTTAATCAAAACCCCTAACATTTCATGAGGAGATTTACAAGTTGAAGGAATGTCCAAGAGATCTGGAAATTGATGTTCGAAGAATTTAACCCAGGCAGGGCAACAACTGGTGAGCAGAGGTAGTCGACCGCCATGTTTTATACGATGGACAAGCTCGGTTGCTTCCTCCATAATCGTCAGATCAGCTGCAAAATCCGTATCAAAGACACGGTCAAAACCAAGCCGTCGAAGAGCCGCGACCATTTTACCTGTCACAATCGTCCCCGGCTCTAAATCGAATTCCTCCCCTAGTGCAACCCGTACGGCTGGAGCAGTTTGTACAACGACAAATTGATTAGGGTCGTTGAGAGCTTTCCAAACTTTGTCCACCTGATCCAATTCCGTTAATGCACCAGTAGGGCAAACTGCTATACACTGTCCGCAGAAGGTGCAAGCGGTTTGGCTAAGAGGTAGATCAAAGGCTGTTTTAACAACCGTCTCAAAACCACGTCCCACGGCAGAGTAAACACCTACCGTCTGTACCTCGTTACACATGGTTTCACAACGGCGGCAACGAATACATTTGTTAGGATCTCGAACAATGGAAGAACTCGAGCGATCAATTTCAAACTCAGACTCTTCTCCTTCATAGGAGATATGGCGCACGCCTAATTCCGAGGCTAAGGATTGAAGGTCACAATCCTGGTTTTTTGCACAGGTTAAGCAAGATTTAGGGTGGTCAGAAAGGAGAAGTTCAACCATAGCCCGTCTGGCCTGGATAGCTCGCAACGAATCGGTTTTGACAACCATACCGCTAGCTACTGGGGTTGAACAAGAGGATGCCAAATTACGTCGACCTTCGATTTCGACCACACAGACCCGACAGGAAGCAATGTTGTTGTTGTAATGCATTTCATTAAGTTTCAAGTAGCATAAGGTCGGAATATCGATGTTTATGGTTCGTGCAGCATCTAAGATGGACATTCCTTCCGGCACTGTTAGAGATATGTCATTAATGGTTAGCTGTATATCCATATGGAGTCCTCCTTCAGGGATACCTTAATGGCGAATAATGGCCCCGATAACGCGGCATTGGTCCATGCAGGCCCCACATTTTAGGCAACGTTCTTGATCGATGACATGGCGCTTCTTGGTTGTCCCAGTGATACAATGCATAGGACATTTTTTAACGCATAGGGTACAACCCACACATTTGTCTGTAATTTCATATTTCAACAAGTGACTACAAACGCCCGCCGGACAGTTTTTGTCGACAACATGGGCGATATATTCTTCCCGGAAATACTTTAAGGTCGAAAGGATGGGGTTTGGTGCACTTTGTCCTAATCCGCAAAGGGCAGTGTCTTTAATGATATGACACAGTTTCTCTAAATTATCTAAATCCTCTAAAGTCGCTTTCCCTTCCGTGATCTTGGTCAGGATTTCATAAAGACGTTTCGTCCCAACGCGGCAAGCAGTGCAACGACCACAGGATTCATCCATTGTGAACTCCTGGAAAAACTTGGCGATATTGACCATACAATCATCTTCATCCAGGACAATGAGTCCTCCAGAACCCATCATGGATCCTATAGAAGCTAAAGATTCATAATCGATGGGAGAATCCAAATACTTGGTAGGAATACACCCTCCAGAGGGGCCTCCGGTTTGAGCTGCTTTAAACGTTTTACGTTGCTTAATCCCTCCACCAATATCAAAAATTATCTGACGCAGAGTGGTCCCCATGGGAACTTCCACAAGCCCGACATTATTGACTTTGCCTGCTAAAGCAAATACTTTTGTTCCTTTACTTTTTTCCGTACCTATTGCTGAAAACCATTCCGCTCCATTTAAAATAATTGGTGGAATATTAGCCAAGGTTTCGACATTGTTGACGCAGGTTGGTTTACCCCACAACCCCTTTTGGGCAGGGAATGGAGGTTTAACAGAAGGTTCTCCTCGGGCTCCTTCGATAGAATGGATCAATGCCGTTTCTTCACCACAGACAAAGGCTCCAGCTCCAAGTTTAAGCTCTATGTCAAAGGAAAAATCACTGCCTAAGATTTCTTTCCCAAGTAAACCAAAATCTCGGGCTTGGGCAATGGCAATTTTTAATCGGTGAATCGCCGCTGGGTATTCTGCTCGGACATAAATAAATCCTTCAGAGGCCCCAATCGTTGCGCCTGCAATGAGCATTGCCTCTAAAACACTATGGGGGTCACCCTCTAAGACAGAGCGGTCCATAAAGGCGCCTGGATCCCCTTCATCGGCATTACAAATGATATAGCGTTGATCTGCTTCGCTCTTGCGAGTCAACTCCCATTTAACACCAGTTGGAAAACCGGCGCCACCACGTCCTCGCAGTCCGCTTTGTTTTAGAACATCAATAACTTCAAAAGGCTTCATGCTGAAAAGAACTTTGGATAAAGCTTGATAGCCATCCGCGGCAATATATTCAAGAATGTTTTCTGGAGCAATAGAACCGACATTCCTTAAGGCTATGCGAAGTTGCCCATCATAAAAAGGAATGTTGGTGGCGAAACGCTCTTTAGTGTTCGGATCCATAAAAAGGAGGTGCTCTATTACATTACCTTTTATAAAGTGTTCTTCAACTATGGTTGTTACGTCGTCTGCCGACACTTCACAATAAGTTACTTTATCGGGAAAAATCTCGATCATTGGACCCTTTTCACAAAAACCAAAACAGCCGGGTTCGAAAACTTTAATCGTATCGGATAATCCACGCCTATTTAGCTCTTCCTCTAGAACTTCAGCGATTCGAGGACTGCCTGAAGAGTGACAACCAGGTCCTCCGCAGACCATAACGTGCCTTACATGCCCTTGAGCATTTTTTGTTGTAATTGCTTCGGCAACACGCCGTGATTCTAAGAGTTTTAGACTTTGGGCTTGTAATGCCTTCAATGCATCTATATTTATGAGTTTCATATGGCTTTTCCCTTCCTTCGAGGGCGTGTCAAGGGGACGGTCCTTTTGACACACTTCTTCGTGTCAAAAGGACCGTCCCCTTGACACACCTCATGTATTCGCTGCTTAACTTTCTGGGCGATACTTTGCCAAGACCTCGTTAATGGCTTGGGGTTCGTGCATGCGTCCATGCACTTCACCATCGACGATCATGACTGGAGCGAGCCCACAGGCTCCAACACAACGCAAAGTTTCTAAGGTAAACAGATTATCTGGAGTAGTTTCCCCAGCTTTAATCTTAAGCTGATTTTCAAGTTCTTCTTTTAATTTTTCAGCCCCTCGAACAAAACAAGCGGTACCGGTGCACACATTAACAACGTGTTCTCCCCTGGGTATCATTGTAAAAAAAGAATAAAAGCTGACAACACCATAGACCATTGCGGAAGGTATATCCAGTTTCTGAGCGATATGCCATTGAACATTATTAGGTAAGTATCCATATATTTCTTGAGCGTAATGAAGGACCCCAATAAGATTTTCCTTTTTATTGGTCAAACTGTCGATATAATCATCTAGCTTTTTGACAAACTGATTTGGCGAAGCTGTATCACACATGAAAATCCTCCTTTTTACTACCAGCGAATGTTACCTGCATTTACACCTCTTTCTTAATTGATTTTGCGCTTTCTCCAAATTTAATCTCTACGGCTTATCGATATCTAATGGGGAACGTCGGTTTTTATTTCTAGTTTAGCTTCCTTCACTCGATCTGTCGTGTTTTTGGACATTAAATAAGCGTTTTGTGAATAAAGAAAATTTTATTAATTAAGAAAATGGCGAAGTAAGTAGTTAAGTCCAAATATGCATAATAGTCTGATAACTATTTGTCCATAACAATACAATTGCACTTGATAATAATAACAACTAACGGTACCCAACCCTTGAACTAAAAAAGACTCCACCTAATTAAAGAGGAGTCTCTGAAAAAATATATGTTTTTTAAAAAAGGGACGCCCCCATGGGAGCCTTTTTACAACGGGATAAAGATCTTGACGGGCCGTCCTACTGTTCCATACTTCTGTTCAGATTTTAATGTTCCATTTTGTTCGAGGAATTCTAGGTAACGGCGTACTGTAACCCTTGTCAGCTTAACTCCTTCTGCAACTTCCTCAGCAGAAAGAGGACGACGATTCGCATTTAAAAACTGAACTATTTGGCCTAGAGTAGCTTGATGCAAACCTTTAGGCAAAACCATTTCTCCGAACGATCCAACAGCCGATAGGTTGGGTAGAGGCATATACCCAGTAGAAATCGAATGGTTATTTTCATGGTGGTTAGTTTCAGGTGGGCTATTTTCAGAACTATTGCTAGTGACTCTGTTTATCTCTCCAGTTAGAGATTGGATTTGTTCAACCATTTGGTTAAAGGCATCCTCAAGCTCCCCTATTTCCTTAGCTCCGGAAACGTTTATCTTCTCAGTGAGATGACCGGTTGCTACGTCCCGAGTTCCTAACATGATATTGTGCAAAGGATTAACGATAACTCTCTGAAGGAAAAACCAGGTAAGAAACGCCACCAGGATGGTTAAGGCCAGTCCTATTCCAGCCATCTTAAGTAAAGATCTAGTAAAAATATCTTGCTCATAGGAATGAGAAATTCCTACGTAAAAAATCCCAATAATGTTTCCATTATCTGTACGTAATGGAATGTAACCCGCTTGGTGCCATTCACCTACAACATCAGCCTCTCCCACATAGGTCTGGCCATTTTTCAATACCGTCTGGGCCACATTAGAAGAAACCTTCGTCCCAATAACTCGTTCACCGTTTGAACCACGTACAGTAGTAGCGACTCGCGTGTCCCCTAGAAATACGGTGACAGTGTCCCCTGTAAGACTAGATAAATGATCCACAATATCATTATTAAGGCTAATTTTTACGGGTCCTTTATAAAGGTTTCCGCCTTGTTCTGACCACGAGCCGGGATATGTCTTATTTAGAATCTCCTCACAGGTTGCCAAATCTGCTTTTACTTTGATAATCGCGGTGGCTACGGCACGATCTTTCATGTATACCCCAACCAATACGAGAAAGCTAACTGCCAACAAAACGAGCGAACTCAACAACAATATAAGAATCTGGTGTTTGAGCGAACGCACGACGAAGTTCACCTCTTTCGACTACATATGTCTATACCCAAATAGTTTATTTGAACTTAATTCGAGGATAAAATTCAAAAACCTTTAACTTCTGCCATATTTATTGAAAAAAAACGAATCTTTACGCTTCTTTATGAATAGAAGTAACTCAACTTGGGTATTTTTATGGCATTCGAATATGGATGAGAGAATTTTGAGATTCTTTTCCATAAATTTCATGCTAAATATATTAATATCCAAGCATTATCCGATTAGTTTCTAAGCAAACTAAGCTCATAATCTTTAAAGTCTAATAACACCTGTCATCCTGACCTATCTGGTCAAGAAAATAACAAATATGGATACAAGATTAAAGGAGGAACGACTCAATGAACTGGAAAAAACCCTTTTTAGCCTCAATTATTTCTCTTACATTCTTAACAGTATTAACCATGGGTTGCAACCAAGCAGATGAAACCCCTTCTACTCAGCCATCTGGACCGCAGCTAACGGAAACTCCAAAGGTTAGCTATGTTGGTGACGAATCATGTAAAGCCTGCCACACTGAGTCCTATGAGAATGTAACTCATACAAAACACTATGATACGTTCAAACCGCTTTCCGCCTTTCCGCTTGATAAACCTCTAGAACCAATTACTATTTTTGATGCCGCTAACAAGGAAAAACCTACATCGACGACTCTAGATTTATCTAAAGCGAAAGTCTATGGGGTTATGGTGAACAACTATATTATTGCGGAAATTCCTAAAGAAGCTGGATTTAAAAATCAATTTTATCGTGTTGGAGCACTTAAGAAAACAAACGACAAATGGGCGGTTGAACCCCCAAAGCAAGCTGATATTGACAAAGATGGCAAGAATGATTGGACTGCTGAGAGTTACGCCAACTGTGCAAAATGTCATTCACCTGGAGTTGAAACTGGATCTCCTAATTATGGTATATCCTGCGAATCTTGCCATGGACCCGGTGGAAATCACGTGAGTGCCACCGATAAGAAGGGAACAATGAGCTCTGAAGTTGCTGAAAATTCGTGTAATACCTGTCATCAAAGTAACCCATCTAAAAATGATCAAGGAACCTTTATTGCAAACAATCACTATGGTACACGAAATTACTTTGCTAGTAAACATGCTCAAAGCTCAGAAATGAATCAGTGTCTCACTTGTCATACATCCCATAAGGCTAATGCCAATGGCTCTCTCCTACCGACGGACAAACCAACTGATAACTGTTTGAAATGCCACGCTGGAAAAACCTTTAATCTAGATAAATTAATGTGGAAGAATCCAACTGATGATCGAGGCCATTTCACAAAAGATCACAGTTTCGGGGCTATGAAATATGAAGATCTTCAAGACGACCCTGCAACGAAACCTATCGAGATAAAAAATCCTACATTTATCGAATTGATTAAGAAACATTTTCCTGAACTAGCTAAGTAATCTTTAATCTCGATAAGTGTTTTCCAAATACTCCATAACACGACAGGGGTATGTAATTCATAGAATTACATACCCCTCTTAACGTATTTTAAGATGGCTATTATATATTCGTATACAGTTATAGCTTAATTTGACTGCGAGAATTAAAAAACGTTTTGTAGCCCAACTGTACAAAAAGTAATACGGTTAATGAAACACTGCCAACAATACCTAGCATCACAGCGATTTGATATTCTATCGCTATAACGGGTGAAGCACCGCCGAGTATTTGACCCGTCATCATACCCGGTAAAAAGACGATACCCATCCCGACCATAGAGTTAATGGTCGGCATCATAGCGGCATCGAACGCGCTTTTCACGATCTGCTCAGAGGCCCTTTTAGGCGTCGCTCCAAGAATTAGGGCAGCTTCAACTAGTTGTTTATGGGTCGTCATTCCTTCGACAAGTGTTTTAACACCCAACGAGATACCTGTCATGGAGTTGCCAATGATCATACCTGCAATCGGAATGATATATCTGGGTTCGTACCAAGGGTACACCTGCAATACTATAAGCACAAAATAAGTTATACTTGCAAGAATACCCAAGGTCATAGAAAGAGCTATGATCTTCTTTATTTCAGATGACAACTGCAATATAGTTCGATTAAAGATGTTATTGATAGCAAAGATAAGCATAATGGTGATAATCCCCAGAGTATAAACGGGATGGCTATGTTCAAATACAAAAGCAAGTATATAACCAACAAGCACTAGTTGAATGGTCATTCTCAGGGAAGAAATTAGAATTTCTTTTTCTCTCGGAATCCCTTTGAATCTAACTATGACTATGAGCACAAGAATAAAAATATAAGCTGCAGTCATTTGCCAAATCGATAAATCTATGTTCGCCTGCATAAAATGGCCTCCTTTGTTTTCACTGCATTGCCTTTTTTATTTCTATGATATGCTCAGCAAAACCTTGAACTAAGGCTTTAGAGTGGGTTACCATAATCATTGTTTTCTTCAAACGTTTGACTACTTTGACCATTTGTTCCATTACTGATTGGGCCGTCTCTTCATCTAATGCTGAGGAGGGTTCATCCAAAAGGAAAACGTTTGGTTCCAGCAGTAAAACTCTTGCCATAGCCAAACGTTGTTTTTCCCCACCAGATAGAAAACTGGCATTAAGTGACATATCCTTATTTAATCGAACGATTTTTATGGCTTCCTGGATTTTACCATCACCTACTTGAGGTTTTTCGCAAAACTTAAATCCGATTAATAAATTATCCCTTACAGATCCTTCAAAAATTACTGGAGACTGTGAAAGCATCATGACTTTTCGTCTGAGCACAATCGGATCCCATTGGGATAGAGGTCTATTCTGAAACAAGATTTGTCCTTCATCCGGGCTGATTAAATGGTTTAATAACTTTAAAAGTGTTGTCTTCCCACTTCCGCTTTCTCCAATTATACAGGTGATCCTCTCTTTAGGAATTTCTAGTTGGTCTATATTTAATATGCTTTTATATTTCACACCACGTAGTGTGTACATTTGATTATCACTCCCTTGTATAATTCATTGTTCATTAAGTTCTTTGAAAAGCTCATAGGCTTTATTTTTCGCTTCCTGCAATACATCGCTTCCTTTTTCTGTCGTTTTATAGTACTTTCGAATTTTTCCATCAACGTTCCTATCTTCTTTTTCTAACAAACCAGCTGAATCCATGGTATGCAGGAGCGGATATAAAGTCCCTGCGCTCAAATTATATCCATGCTCACGAAGCTCCTTTAACATCCAGGAACCGAATATGGGATCTTTTTTTGCATGATGAAGAATGTGAATCTGAATAAACCCCAAGAATAGCTTTCGATAGATTTGTTTTTCCACTGTATCACCTCATACATCTATTGATATCATTTCCCGATATCAATACTCGATATTATGATACCATGTTATCCTAAAGCCGTCAAATAATAGCTCTTTTTCAATTCATACTCTCCTTCGAAGAAGACTATTAGGAACTGCTAGTTTATTTTTAACCTAATTGATATATATAAAATCTAATCAATTAGGGTACCATAATGATACAATCTCGACACTGAGTTAAAATTATATAAATTGAGGTGATCAACTTATCATAGGATAATAACTGACTATTACATGTCGAGAATTGCACGATGCGTGTACAAGACATAAACGTAATTTTTTTATTGAATTGCTTGTTACTGTTTTTAGGAAATTCCCTAAAAATAAGAAAAGGAAGAGGTAAATTATGAAACAACCTTTAATGAAAATTATCGGCCTCACCGTCCTATCCTTGGCCGTCCTCACAGGGTGTGCCGGTACCCAACCTAAACCCGATACTACAATACCAACACCAACCCCTGCGCCTGCAACAGACCCAAAAACTCTAACAGCTATTAAAACAACATCTGCCCCAACATTAGACGGAAAATCCTCAGAAGATACCTGGGCTAATGCACCTGAGATGAAATTAACAGTATCTAATGCTGGAGCCCTTCAAGGGGGCACAGGAGGAAAGTTCGAAAACGGTAGTACTGAAATCTCTATGAAATCAGCTTATGATGCTGAAAACGTATACTTCTTGCTTCAATATAAGGATCCTACCGATTCAAAAGAACGTGGCCCTTGGGTTCTTGAAGGCGGTAAATTAGTAAAAAAACCTTACAACGAGTACTACGAGGATAAAGTCGCCTTTCTCTGGAACATCAAAGATTCCACAAAAGGTTTTAATGAATCTGGTTGTGCTGTAACCTGCCATGCTGCTACTGATAAAGAAGGAAAAACAGTAATGAAACACTGGACAACTGCTGAGAATGAATTATTGGATATGTGGCATTGGAAATATGTTCGTCAGAACTCCCTGTTCGGTCCTGATAAACCAGGACTTATGCATGATCAGTACATGGATAGCGTTAAATATGATCCAAATGACGCAACAAAAAAAGGCGCAGGCCGCCACGCTGACCCCGGTGAAAAAGAGTATGTTGAAAATGTGAATAATGATAAAACAGCTCCTAAGGTAGTTCGTGATGGTCCAGCTCTAAATGGTAACCCTTATGTAATTGTTGAAGGAATTGATAAGACTAAACCTTTTACAACAGACTATATTAAAACTATGAAAGAGGGAGATTTTATCCCTCATCCGATAGCTAAACAAATTTCTGGAGATCCTGCAGACATCAAAGCTAAAGGCAAATGGGAAAATAGTGTATGGACCTTAGAGATATCCCGTAAGTTAAAAACGACGTCTACCAAAGACATTCAGTTCGATGATCTCGCAAAAACTTACTCTTTTGCAGTTGCCGCCTTTGACAATTCCCAAATAGGCCATGCCTATGAAAATACAGTACACAAACTAGCATTTAAACAGTAATTCCAGTACTAAGTTTTGAAAGCCTTTGCTTGCTAACATCAAGCAAAGGCTTTCTCTATTAACAAATATGGATGCTGAAGCAAAGTTAAGCTTGATTATAGTACCTTTTACCTTATAATATTTTTAAATAAATTGGTTGTTTATGCAGGAGTATTTTAGAGAAACGTAGAAGATTAGAACAGATGACAAGTAGCAAACAACTTATATAATACTATCTACGAATGTGCCTGTAGGGGGCTTAATACTGTACCCAGAACTATATAAAGGCTTACAAATATATATTGGTAATATAAGTGTATAATTACCAATAGAGGTGCATTGAGTTGAACAATTATTCAATTGGTAAATTTGCCAAACTTATTAGTAAGACAGAACAAACATTAAGAAACTGGGATAAAAACGAAACGTTTAAACCCCATCACATAGGACCCAGTGGCTACGTTATTACTCTCAAGAGCAACTTAATCATTTCCTAGGCATTAAAAATAACTTGCATCCAAACAGAAAAATAATCGGTTATTGTAGAGTTTCCTCCCACAAGCAGAAAGATGATCTAGTTAGGCAAGAAGACAATAGGTTGCAGGGAAAAAGGGTTCATAAGGCTAAGAAGATGATCAAGGAGTTGCTTGAGAATGATACTGGGGAAGAAAGTTAGACTCAAGCCCACTGAAGAGCAAGAACATCAGTTGTGGAAGTCGGCAGGAACCTCAAGGTGGGCGTATAATTGGACATTGGACAAACAAGAGAAGAACTATGCAAGTGGTGGAAAGTTCCTTTCAGACAATGACCTAAGAAAAGAATTGACTCAATTGAAGCAAACAGAAGAGTTCTCTTGGCTTTATGATGTCTCCAATAATATTACGAAACAGGCCATTAAAGATGCCTGTGAAGCCTACAAGAAGTTCTTTAACAAACTGGCTGATAAACCTAGATTTAAGAGCAGAAAAAGGTCAAAACCATCCTTTTACAATGATAACGAAAAGTTAAAACTAAGGAAATTATCGGTTCTTATTGAAAAGGTAGGTTGGGTGCAAATATCAGAACAGATTCCCATGGGTGTAAACTACACCAATCCCAGAGTATCATTTGACGGAAAGTATTGGTATTTGTCTGTAGGAAGCGAACGAGAGCAAATCGTAGAACCCCTTACGAGTGAAGTAGTCGGTATTGATGTCGGAGTAAAGGAACTTGCAGTATGCTCTAATGGCATGATATTTAAAAACATCAATAAGTCCCAAAGCGTCAAAAAGCTGGAGAAACGACTACGCAGGTTGCAACGCAAAGTTTCTCGTAAATATGAACTAAATAAGGAGGGAAGCCGTTTCGTCAAAACCTGCAATATTGTAAAAGTTGAAAAGCAAATCCGTGTGCTGCATCGAAGGTTAAATGGGATCAGAAACAATCATATCCATCAATCCACTAAGGCAATTGTGAAAACCAAACCTTGCAAAGTGGTGATGGAAACCTTGAATATCAAGGGTATGATGAAAAATCGACATCTATCTAAAGCTATAGCCAAGCAAAAATTATACGACTTCAAGTCAAAGCTTCAATACAAATGTGAGATTCAGGGCATTGAACTCATTGAGGCAGATAAATGGTATCCGTCTAGTAAGTTAGTTGTGGGGCTATAAAGCAAGACTTCAAATTGTCAGATAGAGTCTACAGATGTAGTTGTGGTTTAGTGATCGATCGAGATTTCAATGCATCCATTAATCTTTCGAGATATCAATTAGTAGTCTAGTCACTCAAAAGACACTACTAATGTGTACGATTCGTTGCATCGGAATTTAAGCCCTTGGAGTGTTATATCAAACGAAAGTAGTCTTCGGACAAAATCGGACACTATGAATAGGGAAGCAAACAAAGCCTTTATAAACTTTTATGAAGTTTTGGCAACGGTATGCTATGAAGAAGATTCGTTCCCTATCTAAGCTTACGCGCACTTATATTTCTGCCTTAAGTTTGATTGCCTTATTGACCCTTGCTACTTTCATAACTATGCACCTAATAATCTTGACTCAAAAGGATAGTGCTTTACTTGTTAATTTAAGTGGAAGCCAACGATGGTTGTCTCAGAAAGCCGCCCTTCTAAGTGTAGAACTTGTTTACATCACTGATTCTGCTGAGCGAGATCAATCTAGAAAGCAACTATTAAGCATAATAAATCAATTACAAAGAAATCACCAAGCCTTGATCGAAGATACTCCTAATATAATATCATCGCAAAGTTTAACCCCTCAAATGCAAAAAGTGTTTTTTAGCCCACCTATAAATTTGGACACACGGTTTAACAAATATACATCAGAGGCCCTTGCTTTAGCTAATGAACCAGAGCATTTGCTTACTCCAGATAATCCTCACTTTACTTACCTGCTTCAAAACAGCGAAAACCTCTTGGAATCACTAGATCAGATAGTATCAATGTTTCAGAAAGAAAGTGAGGCTAAAGTTCAACGCCTTGGGATGGTTGAGATTACAAGCGGCGCAGCAATTCTTTTAACCCTTGCTTTTCTTGGTTTGTATATTTTTAGGCCATTAGCAGACACTTTACTCAATGAAAGGTCTCAATTAGAAAAGGCGAATCAAGAACTCAGTCTTCTTTCTTCAATCGATGGATTAACCGGTATAGCGAATCGCCGTCATTTTGATCAATTTCTCGAGCAGCTATGGTTACATTCCGCACGTAATAGTGAACCTATAGCAATCATACTATGTGACATCGACTTCTTTAAGGCGTATAATGATACTTATGGTCACTTACAAGGGGATGAATGCCTTAGGCAAGTAGCGTCTTCCTTAAAGAACTCCCTCAAACGCCCTTCAGATTTTGTTGCTCGGTATGGTGGAGAAGAATTTGTGGTCGTTCTCCCTAACACGGATATCGAAGGAGCTTTAACGGTTGCTGAAACTTTACGAGTAAATCTAGAAAGTTTAGAAATTCCCCATCGCCTTTCCTCCATCACACCAAAAGTCACGATAAGTCTAGGAGTAGCTATCGGACATGCTGATCACACATATCAACCGAAAACGTTAGTGGAAGCTGCAGATTCTGCTCTTTATCAAGCAAAACAGGAGGGTCGTAATCGTTATAAATTAGCTAACTTCGCGGGTTAACTCTAAATTTATTCCAATTGAACTTTTTTAAAAAGGCGAACATCGAATGTCTAAAAGCAGAACGGGGTGCCACTCCCACTAGAAAGTTGGAGTTTTACTATTAAATTAAATTCAGGAGGTTGCATCATGAGTTTTGAAATTAACAAGAGTGTAAAATGGGTAGGTAAAATCGACTGGGAATTGCAAAAGTTCCACGGTGACGAGTACTCTACACATCGAGGTTCCAGCTACAATTCGTTCCTTGTCCGTGATGAAAAAACAGCCCTCATTGATACTGTTTGGACTCCTTTTGCCAAGGAATTTGTCTCTAAACTGAAACAAGAAATCGACCTAAATTCGATCGATTACATCATTGCCAATCACGGTGAACCCGATCATAGTGGAGCTTTACCCGAATTAATGAGAGAAATTCCCAACACCCCTATCTACTGTACCGCTAATGCCATTAAGTCCTTAAAAGGCCAGTATCATCAGGATTGGAACTTTATACCCGTCAAAACGGGGGACAAACTAAGTCTTGGCTCAAAAGAATTTATTTTTGTTGAGGCTAGAATGCTTCATTGGCCTGACACCATGTTTACTTATATGACCGGGGATAATATTCTTTTCAGCAATGACGGATTTGGCCAGCATTTGGCATCAGAGCATATGTTTAATGACTTAGTCGACCAAGCCGAGCTATATCAAGAAGCTCTTAAATATTATGCCAATATCTTAACTCCGTTCAGTAAAATGGTAGAAAATAAAATTAATGAAATCTTAAGCTTCAACCTACCCGTTGATATGATTTGTCCAAGTCATGGTGTTATCTGGCGGGATAATCCTTTGCAAATAGTTGACAAGTATATGGGATGGGCAAAGGATTACCAAGAAAATCAAATTACTATCATCTATGATACAATGTGGAACAGTACCCGACATATGGCCGAAACAATAGCCGCCGGAATCAAACAAAGTAACAAAACTGTAATCGTAAAGTTGTTTAATTGCAACTCTACTCACACAGATAAAAACGATATCATTTCTGAAGTCTTTAAGTCAAAGGCGATTATTGTAGGTTCACCGACTATCAATAAAGGCATCCTCTTCTCCGTTGCTGGGATTCTAGAAATGATTAAAGGTTTAGGATTCAAAAACAAAAAAGCGGTTGCCTTTGGTAGTTATGGCTGGAGTGGTGAAAACACTAAACTCATTTCCTCTGAATTAAGCAAAGGCGGATTTGAACTTCTAAATGAAGGCCTAAGGGTAACCTGGAATCCAGATAGTGATGCAGAAGCAAGCTGTCTGGAACTTGGTCGGAGTGTTGGAGAAGCACTTAAGTAGAAAGTTTTCACAATTTAATATCATGAAGGAAGGGGAGCGTATTAAACGCTTCCCTTCCTTCATGATTCCCTATAGTAACTCATTTACATATGTATTTATTCTACTCATAACTCATTAGGCTTTCGGTAAAGTTTCTCTTCTATAATGTAAGAACTTACTCACATAACCGTCAATTTCCTTGTAATGATTCTTTTGAGACTCCAGCCATCTGTCTCTCCATTTTTTCCACAGCTTTTCTGACGCTTCTACAACCACTGGGTCGAATTGTATTCCTTTGTTTAGAATTACCTCATCCCAGCATTCCTCCCAAGATAAAGCTTTTCGATAGGGTCGTATCGAAGTAATTGCGTCTATAGCATCAGCCACCCCAATAATTCTTGAACCCAATGGTATTTCATTCTTTCGTAAGCCACTAGGGTAACCATTCCCGTCCCATCGTTCATGATGGTGAAGCACAATTTCAGCGATTTGTTTAAGCCCTTTTGATTTGGCTAGAATTTTATAGCCAATCTCTGAATGGTTTTGTATTTGAGCCCATTCATGAGGTAGAAGTGTACCTCTTTTGTTTAAAATACTTTCTGAAATACCCATCTTACCAATATCATGAAGATGTGCTGCTATATGAATATTTTCTAGTTCTGAACCCTTAAGCCCCATGGTGCGCCCTAAATCATAGGACATATCCCCCACCCTAGAAGAATGACCGCTTGTATACAAATCTTTCGCTTCCAGAGCAGCTGCTAAACACTCAATGATATCGTGGAAGTGTTGCGGTTTTAAAAGTCTTTGTATGAATTGAAACATTTACGTTTCCTCCACTTGAATCGTCGATTAGCAGCTTATGTCCCGTAATTCTGAACGATCGTATCTTCAAGTTCGTTAAGCAGTCTGTCTAAGGAAGCACCACTGCTGCTATGACTTCTGAATACTGGTATTTTCTTCCTTTTTGCTTCTTTAACTGCCGTATGAATCATTTTATGAGAGACTGTCGAAGTAAATAAAACAATTCCATCAGGCGATCCGATCACTTTATCAAACTTAGTAGGCATCTGGGTATAGACTTTTACACTGTGCCCACGCTTAGAGCAGATTCCCATATATTCGCTATGCATTCTGTCATGACCACCTACCAATACTATACTCATGGTCTAACCCCTCCTAAATATTTCTTTCCTACCAGATCCGCGGATGTCCGAATTGTTACTTTATATACCAAACAGTGTAAACTAGAGCTACTCAACCCCGATTATGTAATTGAAAGCAATTATCATTTATATCTCTAAAAAAATGCCCCTTCCTTACTTCAGGTGCACCTTACTTCACAATATTTTACTAATAATCCTCCCTGAGCTGTTCATGCCCGCAAACTTTTACTTCTATTGTGTCCGCATTTTTATCACCCCTATTAACAAGCTCTGCAATTGATAATCAGTATCATTAACTTGTGAATATAGTATCACTAATCTCCCCTTCCGTCAACGTTAAACTGGGTAAAATAAGAACTTTAAAAAGAAGCTCTAAAGACTATGTTTCTTTCAGAGCTTCTTTATCTTTTTATTGATTAAACGTAATTGTAATATCAACAATTTCTGGAGTATTACCTATTCGAATTGGCGGACCCCATGTCCCATATCCCGACGATACAATGAGTTGAAAATCACCTTTGTGCAGTAATCCCCAGTCCTGTTCAAAAATTCGCTGCGTAATGAACTGAATGGGAAACATTTGTCCATTATGTGTATGTCCGGAAACTTGCAAATCCACCCCTTGTTTAACTGGTTCCTCCAAATGTGAAGGTTGATGATCCATTAATATCAACGGAAGAGAACGATTTACTCCTTGCATTATGTCCTTTAAGTCTTGTCTTTTGACACCATTGAAACGTGACCCTGATAAATCATCTCGCCCAATCAGATAGAAACTTCCGGCAATCTCCTGGGAACTATCCCTTAAGACCTTAACCCCTGCTTCACCCAAATATTTTATGGCTTCATCTGCATTACCGCCTATGTATTCATGGTTACCCAGTACAGCAAAAGAACCGTATGTTGATGTAAGTTTACGAAAAGTTTCTGATATTTGCAGTTTATTCTTAGACTCTATATCTTCATCGAACACATCCCCCACAAATAGAATCAAGTCAGGTTTTAAACCATTTACCTTATTGACTAGTTTTAGAAGGTGATCATGATGAACGATTGTTCCTAAATGGATGTCTGAAACCATAACAACCTGCAATTGCTTTAAGGCTCCTGCTTGTTTTGCAATTGATATATCATAATGATTAATCCTAGGATAACTGGCATTCCAGGCTCCGTAGCTTACGATACCAATGACTAAGATAAAAACGCTCAATCCCAAGGAGGGGTTTAAACTCTGTTTTATATCCAGTGGTACAATCCTTAGCCAGCGGTCAAATAATCCTAGAAGATCTAGTACACTGATGAGTAGTAAAAAGTAGAACATAAAAGCGATCCAATAAGCACCTGCTATTGTTAGTCCTTCGTATAACACCGTCGGAAGAAATTTCTCGCTAAACCGGCTGATTAAATATGAGAAGGAAAGAAGAAAAAAGACAAGCCAATATACTTTAGAGCTTAAAAAAGGCACGTAACTAAATAAGGCCTGCCATCCACGCAGGCCGATATAGTAATTGAGTCCACAGTAAACTAGAAAAATAACAGTACCCACTACAATAACTAAGGGGCTTGTCATATCTATTGCTACCTCCTGAGTTCCGACATTAGGTTAAATGCTATTATCTACAGGGGGTATTATACAACTTTTTCCGGATTACGTCACATCCTGCTTAATAATTTTTATTTAATATACTGTACTTGATTGCAAGTAAAAAACCAATTGCTAGCATATGAACTTGAAACACCAAAAAATACTTCCTAATTAAGAGGATTATTGGGATGGAAAAAGAATAGCTTAGGACAAGGAATATTTGGAGGTGGATCATGTATGACAAAAAACCATAATGAAGGCGCGTATGCACCCGCATTCATGAAAAGCAGAGAGAGCCTTAGTAAGTTAACCCCTCAAACTATCATGGAAAAATCACTTTGCAACTTTGCAAATTCTTGGTTTTCAGTCAAATGCTTTGGTCAGATAATTGAAATATCATATCCAGAAGGGCAAATAGTGACTCAGGGTTTGGAGAATTCACTTTCACTCGATAAGAGATTACTCCTTCTTAATTATTTATCCTATGCCCAAAATCTTCCTCTCTCGGGTCAATGGGTATCCTATCGTGATTTACCCAGCGGAAATGTCTTCTATCCACACATTAAAAAGTATACGCTTGAAGTTCTAGGAGACTTTTTTTCCAGTTGTGACAAAGCTATATTGCGTCACTGTTTAATTGAAGGGGGGTTCGAATTGATCCAAACCAAGGCCGATCTTACTGCCAAAGGGTTCTTTGCTCCCAGAATCCCCATCCTTCTTAAGTTCTGGGAAGGAGAAGAGGATATACCTTCAGCTTGTCAAATTCTCTTTGATAGTACCATATCTAAACAAATGCATATAGAAGATAGTGCTGCATTGTGCAACATTATTAAAAACCAAGTTATTAATCTATACAATTCGAAAAGAGCCAACGTGACTAATGTAGGGAGATCTGGATAGTGGACTCGATTAGCTAAAGATGAACGAATCTTTCCCTAGCTTGACACGTTTAATTCTTTCCCCGGGGATCAGCTCAAAAATGATCACTAAACTCTTTATGCAATTTTTTGATCACACTGGTATATGGGACTTATTATATAGATTACTTGACATAAGATTTCCTCAAAATCAGATACCCAAGTCTCAACCTAGCCGGATTGATACTTGGGTATCTAAGTCTAATGAATGTAAACAACATGCTTAATATTATCGAAGTAACCGCAGCCCACTCATGATAACAAGGATTGTACTTCCTTCGTGCCCTATCACTCCTAAGGGCAAATTAATATTTCCGAAAAAATTAGACAAGATCAGCAGAAACATCACCGCAATAGCGAAGCTCACATTTTGTTTGACCACCTTAGTCGTACGCCGCCCTAAGGCAATGGCATAAGAAACCTTCGAAATATCATCTGCCATAAGGACCACATTAGCCGTCTCCAACGCTACATCAGTTCCGGCAGCACCCATAGCAATACCTACGGAAGCCGCCGCTAAGGCCGGTGCATCGTTAACACCGTCGCCGACCATAGCAACCTTTCCAGATTTCTGTAAATTTTTGATAATATCCACTTTATGTTCCGGCAGTAAGTCTGAATATACCTGATCAACCCCTGCCTCCTCACCAATGATTTGGGCAGTTGAAGAGCTGTCACCTGTCAACATTACTACCTTAATCCCCATTTTCTTAAGTCTTTTAATAGATTCATTCGCTTGCGACCGCAAAGTATCTTGTACGGCTAAGACACCGATCCGTTCTTTCTCCCCCTGAACAAAAATAACCGTATTCCCTTGCCTCTCCAGTTTTCGGACAACCTTCAATTCTTCATTCGGTAATTTCTGCCCCCCTACTAAATCTAGTTTTCCTATTCGATATTCCTGCCCCTCTACTATCCCCTGAACCCCAAGCCCTGGAACAGCTTCCAGCTTTGAGGCTGAACTCAGGTGAAGATCCTTCTCTTTTGCTTCCCGGATTATAGCTTTAGCAATCGGGTGTTCTGACCATGTCTCCAAGGAGGCTGCAATACTTAAGACCTCGTTTTCCGTGTAGTTTCCATAAGGTATTATCCGAGTAATTCTCGGTATTCCCTCGGTGAGAGTTCCGGTTTTATCAAATGCCACTACGCTTACATTACCGATTGCCTCCAGATAAGCGCCCCCTTTAAATAAGATGCCCTTGCGTGCTCCATTCGATATCCCTGATAAAACAGCTGGCATGATGGAGGAAACTAAGGCACAGGGGGAGGCTACAACGAGAAAGATCATCGCTTTATAAATTGTTTCATCCCATGACCATCCTAAAACAAAAGGTGATAGAACTGCGATCACAATTGCACCAATGATCACGATTTTCGCATAAATACCTTCAAACCGCTCCATAAATAATTGACTGGGAGGTCTTTCGCTTTGCGCTTCCTGAACAAGATGAATTATTTTAGCAAGCAGAGTTGCTTCTGCGGGCTTAGTCATTTCGATGACTAAAGCTCCTTGTCCATTCATAGTTCCAGCAAAAACTTCGTCCCCTGTAGATTTATCTACGGGAATCGATTCACCCGTAATCGATGCTTGATTTACAGAGGAATATCCTTCGCGCACAATCCCGTCCGCCGCGATCCTTTCTCCTGGTCTTACTAACAAAAAGTCACCTTGATTTAATTCTTCGACTCTAACTCGTTTTTCTACATTCCCTTGCAACACAATAGCCTCTTCTGGGCGTAGCTTCATGATGGACTTAATTTCGCCATTCGTTCGTTCTAAAGTATATCCTTCTAAAGCACCACTTAAGGAGAAAATTAAGATCAATATTGCTCCATCCCTCCAAAACCCAATACTGGCTGCACCAATGGCTGCGACAACCATCAGTAAATCGACATCCAAATCTTTTTCCTTAATTAGAGTCTGCAAACCTTCCCAGGCTTTCTGATATCCACCTATGGCATACGCCAAAAGGTAAAAGGGAACTTCGAGTTCAGAGCGACCATATTTACCTGAATACCAAGCCATGATAATAAATCCTAAACTGAAGATAGTAACAATTAACCCTTTGTGCCTATCCCAAATTATGTGCCAAGTAGTCATTTTTACACCAAGTCTCCTCTTGTACATTTTTTCACAAATTTTTGGATAATCTTATGTAACCCATCCTTGACTCTATTAATCAAACCCGTTCAAATGAGGAGTCGCATAAGATTCATAAACAGTATTTAAAACGTTTCAGCATTTATTTTCTTTAAGGTATGCAAAAACTGCTTTATTTCATCGTCGGTAAGTACTGACATCATCTGCTCTGTCAAGTGCATATGAAAGTCATGATGTTCCTGAAAAGCCTTTCTCCCTAGATCTGTAAGACTGATCAGATTAACACGTCTATCTTCTTTCGTCGATTCCCGGCGAGCTAAATTCTTCTTTTCTAAGCGATCTACCGTTACGGTAGTAGTACCTGTTGTAACTCCAAGCTTCTGGGATAAACCTTTCATATTTATTTTTTCGTGTTCACCAAGTACTTCAATAGCATGTGCCTCAGAAACCGTGAGCTCACTAGATCTCACGATGGAATTTTCCCAGGATGAAAACCCATTAAAAAATGCTAAAAGTTCATGCGTTAATTCTTCATTGATAGTCATTAAAACTCCTCCTTTGTATATTTAGTAATTCATACTGTTTTGTATTAAAAATGTTTGACTTTCAAGATATATGATAACAAAAATACTTTTCGCTGACAAGGGGTCAGCGAAAAGTATTTAATTCTTGTATCCAAAAGTACTTTAATCTGCCGATCTATAGCAGTCACAGTTTACACCGTTCAAGCATACCGTTCACTTTCAGCCCATGCCGTAAGCTTCGCTCGCTAGTCGACATTGAGTATTATTGGAACTGATGTTGTTGATTTGTCCAGCCCATATTTTGTTGATTCTGCTGGCCTTGACCCTGTTGACCTTGCATGCCTTGTTGGATAAGACCTCCTGAGCGTTTTGCCCAAGAGGTCTACCCCGTATATTTCATATTACTCCCTTAAGATTGACGATTATTTACATGTTATCATCTTCCATAAAATCTCTCCCGCATCTAAGTCCGCGGCAACCGCCACAACCACATGATTTTTCATGGCCCTCACACAGCCTGTAATCTCCACCTTCTATTCTTAGCACTTTCCCATTGACCAGAGACTCAGCAAGTTTTTTTCTTGCATCTGTATAGATACGCTGAACAGTTGTGCGTGCAATATTCATTTGGTCTGCACACTCTTCCTGCGTATATTCCTCTAAGTCAATGAGTCGAATCGTCTCATACTCATCTACAGTCATAATAACAAAATTATCTTGACTAATGGTTGTGTTGAGTGGACCAAATCGGTTGCTTTCTGGCAAACAACACACTTTTCTACATTTCCTAGGTCTCGGCATAAATCCATCACCTCAATTTGCGATATTGAAAACTTGATAAAATATAACAGATATTTATCTCTTTAGGTACTCCTGACTTCCATGGTTCTCTATAGGCAAAACTAACATTAATATACCAGAAATTTTCACTTTATACAAAATAGCTTTGTCGAAGTAAAATATCCTAAAAACCTATCTCGTTCAGAGAGGGTCTTGTTCCCCAAACCCCATAGTCAATCAATAGTAAAATCCATGGTGTTTATGTAAGAATGTTGATAGACAAAAAGCGGAGTGTTTAATTCATCTTCTTATGGAACCCTACGAAGAACGTAGTCCCTTCCGGGCTGTAGTATCTATATCAATGCACGTATGTGTCGCTCTGAAAGCTATAACCGATAGGTAGATCCAACCTGTACCTTTATCTTTCGTCTAAAAAACGGTGTTCTGTTCCCAGTTTTCTTGAATATGGAGGGGAATCTTTATAAATAGTCAATAAGAAGACTAATTTTTTTCGAAGAATTGCAAAAGATAATTTGTAGTTAAACCCTCAATCCATATTACCAGGACTTGATATCTGCTTTGTCCTTAAGTTGAATCATTACTTGAAGAAAGAAGATGTTTTATGGAACTACTTGATGTTATGAAAACCAGACGAAGTATTCGGAAGTTTAAAACTAAACCTATAGATGAGTCATTAGTTAGGCAACTTATTGAAGCCGGTCGACTTGCTCCCTCAGGGAGTAATCTCCAACCTACTCGCTTTGTCATAATAAAAAGTGATTCCGTACGTGCGAAGCTAAGCCAAGCTACCCCATTACCGTTTGTGAGCCAAGCTCCGGTTGTCATCGCCTGTTGTGTTGATTCCGAATCCTTCGAAAGTCTAGGCACTCGAATGCATGAGCTTAAGAATGCAGGCGCCTTTACTGATACTCCTCTTGATAAGATTGATTCTGAAAGCTATACTAAGCGCAGAACAATGGATCAGTCTGCGGCCGATGCTTATCTTCGCTTAAACGCAGCTATTGCTATAGATCATATTACATTACGTGCTGTTGATCTTGGGCTTGGCACGTGTTGGGTGATGATGTTCGATCAAAAGAAAGTTAAAGAAATCCTAGGTTTAGGCGAAAACTATAATGTCGTAGCCTTAATTCCCGTAGGGTATCCTGATCAGAATCCTAGCGCCCGTCCAAGAATTGAGATGAATGAAATCGTGCTCAAAGAGATATAGGACAATATCTTTGTCTGGAATGGATTTCTCATTGCACTTCGTCGGTGTGGATCGAACACGAAAAGCGAACGAGCTTTTCGCCACACTGCGTCCCGTAACGCATACTCCTGCAGTGTGGATCGTGGAACCCCGGCATCTTAATTACGAAACACAGAAAGGACTAACTCATTAAGAGATAGTCCTTTCGCTTGTTTACCTGGCGATGACCTACTTTCCCAGGAGCTATGCCCCAAGTATCCTTGGCCCTGGAGGTCTTAACTTCCGTGTTCGGTATGGGAACGGGTGGAACCCCTCCGGCATAATCACCAGAT
>NZ_JABZFS010000022.1:0-19019 GCF_014237355.1 Desulfosporosinus sp. | reverse complement strand
TGAGCGCAGCGAAGGATCTAGATCCTTCGCTGCGCTCAGGATGATTGGTCTTTTATTTTGTAACAGAAACTATGAGATAGTTAAAGGGGAAACAAATATGATATTTTTGCTGGATAATCATGACTCTTTTACTTATAACCTCTACCAATACTTTGGCGAACTTGGGGAGGAGGTTATTGTCAAACGCCGGGACTCCTGTACCCTTCAGGATATTGAAGAACTACACCCAGACCTAATTGTTATTTCACCCGGTCCATGTACTCCTGATGAAGCACCTCTATCCCTAGCTGTTATTGAACGCTTTAAAGGGCGAATACCAATTCTGGGAGTATGTCTTGGACATCAAGCTATAGGCCAATTTTTTGGTGGAAAAGTAATCCGTGCCAAACAACCGATCCACGGGAAAACTGAACTCATTAGTCATGATCAGCAGGGGGTCTTTAGGAACCTTGTTGATCCTTTAGAAGTTACCCGTTATCACTCTCTCATCATAGAACGTGATACCCTTCCCGAAGATTTGAGCATAACAGCTGAAACAAAGGACGGCGAAATTATGGGTATTCGCCATATTGAATTACCTATTGAGGGAATTCAATTTCACCCGGAAGCCATCTTAACTCAATCCGGTCATGAATTACTAAAAAACGCCCTCCAAAATGCTAAGAGCTGGCAAGTTGAAAACGTTCCATCTCCCTGGTTCGTCAAGCCCCTCTCTATCTCAATTCCTCCTTATCTCTTATTTAGGGCTTTTAAAGAAGACCCTTCTCCCTTTTTCTTAGATAGTGGGAAAGGCTATAAGGAACTTGGCGCATATTCTTATCTGGGATCATCCCCTTTTTTAGAAGCTACGGCCTACCCTGGACAACTCGAAGTTATTTGGCCAAATCGTTCACAGCACGACTTAACCCCTCTTAAACGGTCTGAATGTCTGAACTTTCTTAATAAAGCATATCATAAGTATCATGTTCCGCAAGCTCCTTTCCCCTTCTCCGGTGGAGCCGTAGGTTTTTTAAGCTATGACCTAAAGAATGAACTTGAGACCCTGCCTAAAATTGCTTCGAATGACTTGAACTTACCCCTATGGCGCTTTGCTTGGTATGATGGAATTGTTATTTACGATCATGCTCAGGGGAACTATTGGATCACAGCCTGCGGGATTGAGGAAGACGGAACCTGCCATCCAGAATTAGCTCATGAGCGAATAGAACGTATAGAAAAGACCCTCTATTCCTATGTTGAAGAGCATCCTGACATTGAAGCAATAGTTGATACTATGTCAACGCCTCCTCACTCGACCATTGAACCAAGCGTCACCAAAGAAGAGTATTTAGCAGATTTACAACGTGTTATTGACTACATCTATGCTGGGGATATCTATCAAGCTAATCTCACCCAACGCTTTTCTCTGGATTGGGAAGGAGATGCCTGGAATCTTTATTCTCAACTTCATAGACAAAATCCGGCCCCTTTTGCAGCCTTTCTCCCTTATTCAGATTTCCAAGTTCTTTGCAGCTCTCCGGAGAGATTTATCCGCATACAATCAGATGGAAAAATAGAGACCCTTCCCATCAAAGGAACGCGGCCCCGTGGAGAGTCTCCCTCAGCTGACCAGCAACAGGCAGTTGAACTTCAAAACAGTCCGAAGGATCGAGCCGAACTGACGATGATTATTGATCTGGAACGAAACGACCTTGGTCGTATTTGCGAGTTTGGAACGGTTAAAGTTCCTGATTTAATTAGACTTGAAAAATATCCAACGGTTTGGCATCTTGTTTCGACAGTTACAGGCCAACTTTTGCCTAGTCTAGAACCGAGTGATATCTTGAAGGCTGTTTTTCCCGGCGGATCAATTACCGGCGCTCCTAAAATTAGAGCTATGGAGATCATCGAAGAGTTAGAGCCTCATTCACGCGGACTCTATACCGGAAGCATCGGTTACATGGGCTTTGATGGAGCTTGGGACTTAAACATTGTCATCCGCACGATCTTGTTGAAAGACGGAAAAGCCTTTATTCACGCTGGTGGCGGGATTGTTGCAGACTCTAAACCAGTGGATGAGTACAATGAGACTCTAGATAAAGCTAAGGCCCTCTTTAGAGTCTTGAAAGGACGATTAAATGATTCCCAGTGAAACCTTATTATGCGATGACCGTCTAACTTTATTTGGATTTGGGCTTTTTGAAACTCTGCTAATCAATGACCAGGGTCCACTGTTTCCTGATCTTCATTGGCAACGCATGAACAAGGGGGCTCAGAAGCTCAATCTTTGTCTGCCGGATCAACATGAATGGTTGCACGGGATCCAGAAATTTATTCAGCAAACGTCTGGACCTGTCCCTTATGCCCTTCGTGTCACCCTCAGCGGAGGAGCACCTCTTACTAATCTTCCTTCCCAGATCCTATTTCACCGACGCCCTATTCCTTATACGCCTGCCCAGTATTCCTTAGGTATACGACTTCACCTTTTATCTTCCCCACGTAACGAGCAATCTCCCTTGTGCTCTATAAAATCAACCAATTATCTCGAAAATCTCTTAGCAAAGGAAGAAGCTAATAGACTAGGATGCGAGGAGGGGTTATGGCTTAATACCCAGGGATATCTTGCAGAAGGTACGATGAGTAATCTTTTTTTTCTTAAGAACGGAGACCTCTACACACCTTCACTTTCAAGCGGGTGTTTACCGGGGACGCGTCGTCAACTTATTCTTGAAATAGCTGAGTCTCTGCAAATATCAACTCATGAAGGTTTATTTACACTATCTGACCTCTTATCCTCTGATGAAATTTTCTTGACAAACTCCCTCATGGGTATAATGCCAGTTCGCCAAGTTAACGATGTTAGTTTTTCAGTCTCCTCACCGGGTTCGCTCAATTCGGAAATGAGATGCCTTGAATTAGGATATAGGGAACTAGTTAAGTAAGCCTGTAGGGGAATTTCAAATCAAAAGGTCCTATGGTCATTGAACCACAGGACCCTCTTTTTTTACATCAATACTTTTCTTCAAGAACCTCGAACATTTGCGGGGTTGCTTGCTTAAAGGCGTTATTTTCTCCAACAGTATCTGCCCATCGTTCGTATGCTGAACGAGTTTCCCACTTCGAGAAAAGCATTATGTCCTTTGTATTGCTTTGTTTATTAACTGAAGCGAACTTAAATCCATCAATATCCTCTACAGATTGTATCCCTGTTCGAACATCTCCTAAAATTCGATCTGCATCTGGACCATTGAACGTATGAATAACTGTCAACATAGTATATGCCCTCCATCTATCCAGTTTCATAAATAACCTTTAACAGTTTATCCTGAACTCGACTATCAAATACTTATATCCTGAACTTTTAATTAGTCCATAGCATAATTTAAGGTATAACCTTTCGTTATGTTGTGTCAAAAAACCCCATCGTTTTATCGTTCATTTCATGCTATACTAAACTTAATAACTCCAAAAATCCAAATACGTCAGAAATCTCTGGTATTTACAGAGGGGGATTATTGATGAAACTCAATTACATACGAACCGATTTTCCAAACGGCCGTTCAAACATATTAATGCGGGATTCTGAATCTACAAATCCTGAACTAGTTCATTTTTTACTTGTTTTAAGTAATAAAGGAACCTTATGGGTCGATGTATTTTGGCCTTACGATGAAGAATCTGAAGGCTATACCCGTAGAATCTCAGAACAACAATTCTGGCAGACCTTTCGCGAATGGAGATTACAAGGTATTATTCTGGGAGACAATGGCAAAGTAGCCAATATGTTGGCAAGGAAGCATTTATCTCGAAAACGAGAAAAGGCTTAAGGAGAACCTAAGATACATGAATGAAAAGAAGCGGCAAAGCCCCGCTTCTTTTTTTAGTTTGTCTACAAGATTTTCCCATCGCTTCGTCAGCCAAGTTCTAGATATTGTCGTATAAACCTTCCCGCAAATTCTGTAACTGTTTTAGATGATCATGTTCATCTGCGAATATAGGATCCAAAACCTCTTTTTGGGCACTATCTAGATACTGTTCTGAGTATTGAACAGCTCTAGCTAAACCCTTATCCTCACCGTCATATAAGCGTTCAATCATTTCAATGGGTGGTGTCTCCCTTAGATTCATTAGACGGGTTTTCCAATCTGCCATAATACCTGTAAATCCTGCGCCTTCCTCGGCCTGCCCCCCATTCGTTTGAATATAGTATGCTATGCGGGTTGCATGTTCCTTATGGTCTGTGAGGATTGCGGTTAGATGGTTTCGTAATGGACTGTCAGTCAGTGTATCAATATACGCTTGATATTGTTGAATGGCCATATGCTCGCCCTTAAGGATCCTATTCAGCACTTCAAATGGTGTCATCATAGAGTAGCCTCCTGCATCCATATTTTCCTACTAGGGCTAGTTTGCGAAGCATTCAATTATTTATGTATAGTTGATGACAATCTTGAGCGAGATTTGGCTTTGTCCAGATTGTAAATAAACGCCAACAACTCTGCCACTGCACGATACAGTTGAGGTGGTATTTCCTTTGTGAGCTCAACTTGCATTAGTGCTTCAACAAGTGTTTCATTTTTCTGAATTGGAATTCCTTCAGAATGAGCGGTTTCAATAATTTTTCGAGCGATTTCTCCTGCACCTTTGGCTACAATTCTTGGTGCTCCAGTTTGATCATATATTAGGGCAGCCGCCTTATCTTCTTTTTTTAGTTGCACCTTGTTCTCGACATCTCTCTTTTTCATCTAGAAACGTCAACTCCACTTCGACGAGATCCTTTTAAGAAATTTTGAAATTCAAGATTATTCTTAAGTTCTCCCACTTCGACTCTCTCTATATTAAAGCCCAACTTAGCAAACTTTACTCTAGTTTCGGGAAGAACTTCTTCTAAAAGTTGAGGAATAAATTGTAAATCTTGACTAAGAACACGACAGGTAAAGGAATCTTCATTAAAAAATGAATCAATACCAATTTCACCTAGCTCCTGAGTTTCTATCAAGATGGCTATACGACAGTGTTGTTCATCCATTTTTAGTCCCTTACGAGCGCTCTCAATAGCAATCTGCACTGGAATAAACTGTTCTTTATTTAAGAGGGGCAAATGAAGCAGCATATAAGCAGTATCCATAGCTCCTGTCTTAAACCACAGTTGCTGACCTGTTATTTTCTGTAGTAATTGAGCTAAGGGACTATCCGAATCAAGGTCTCCCTCTTGACTATGGATTGCAGCAAGCAACCTGCCTTTAAAGGTTTCTTTTAGACTACTTTTTTCCATCTCCTTGTCAGGATGATCCATTTTAAGCATCTGTAGTATTCGTTGCTCATAATTAAGGCCAAGTTTTTTCAAACTTGCTAAGAGCTCCTCGAATCCATGATCATCTGACAAACTATCCCACTGAGGTATTGCTTTTCGCAAGTTCATTATTAATTCATCAGTTAAAGTTGCCCCTTGCAAACTCCCCAAGAACGAACTGAAGACTCCCAAGTTTGAAGTCGGAAATGATTTTACCATAATTATTATTTCCTGACTATTGGGTAGTCCCCTTTCAGTTAACTGACGGGCTGGTTGTGGTGCAGAAGAATTCTCGGTTTTTCCAAGTAATGGTTCACGTATCAACAGTACGCCGCTCTCATTTAAATGCCCCACCTTGACCCAAAACTTCTCTCCTACCTGAGTCGAAGTTTCTAATAGCGCTGACATAGTTTGTCCTTTTACTCGAACCGTTCCTTCTCCCTCATTATGTTTATGTACGACTTCCACCAACAGTCGCTCCCCAATTTTAAACTTATTTAGCAGGGGTGCTTTAAGCGAACTAGGCGCCGATATACTATTAACATCCATCTATAACACACCTCACATGCGCCTGCTCTATGTACTATCATTTCCTATGTCGATTACCTTTTACTCTCAAATTTGATGTATTTTCATTCTCAAGAGTTTTCTTGAGCTGTTTCATGGCCTTTAATGTAGAATGGTCTAACTGATCCGAGACATGTACTACCTTATGGTCCTTTTGATCATAAGACGTATTAACATTACCCTGAGATCGTTCTTTCTTTTTCAATTGGGTCCTTTGGGAGGAAGGCTTAAACTCTAGTTTAACCTCAGGTTTTGAAGATCCTTTCGATACCTTCTTCCTAATGTCATTATTAGAGTTAGTTTTAGCAATATTTGCCGTTGTCGTAGGTAGATCGGGTGGAAATTCTTTGTTTACCCATTCCCGTACAAGTTCTGGGTATTTAGTCACAACAAAGGCTTCTTGGATGGAACCACTACTTTTTAACAATAGCTTGCATCCCGTTTGGGTTTTATATTTATAAACAATGCCTCTTTCTGATGACCGGTTAACATCAATAACTCCAGGAATGATGTCTGTCACTTCCGCTAAACCGCTTAAACTCTCTAACCACTTTAATGCATTCTGAATTATACCGTGTTCACGTTTCAACTTATTCCTGCGATGTTTCATAATTTCCTCCGGACATTAGAAAACTAGGCTGTAGCGCTATGCCATAGGCACAGCGGACGACGTAGTTGCGCTGAATGACTATCACGAAACATTATACTTTCGGTTTAGTGCTGAAATATAGATGTTTTGCCTGAACCTGCCCTTCTTGAATATCTATAAGTCCGAAAGAAAAGTATTGCTCACGTCGTTTATCCGTTGGAGAGCCAGGGTTAAACAGGAGAATACCGTTCCTCCATTCCATATACGGGGAATGGCTATGTCCAAATACTATTATATCAACTTTAGAATCCAAAAAAGCAAAATAAGCTCGCTCTGGGGTATTCTTTCCCTTACCGGCATTGCCGTGAATTAACCCCACTTTCAGTCTCTCGCATTCTATGATTTTTCGATCTGGCAAGGGAACATCCCAACCATCACAATTTCCTCTCACCGCATGAATTGGAGCGAGGCAAGCCAGCTCCTCCACTAAACCCATGTGGGTCAAATCACCGGCATGTAGAATCATGTCTACTTTAGTTAAATGTTCCCAGACAAAGCTGGGGAGAGATTTGCCTTCGCGTAAGTGAGTATCGGATAATATTGCTATGTGCATCCTTATTCACCTCATTTTCTAGGTAGTAAAGGTTACTTACTAGGAAACACGGTCTTTATGACATGATAATAGGTATCTCTTTCAACTGCTTGTAGACCTAATTCATGAATCATGCCAATTAACTGCTGCTCGGTTTGCATTTGGGGACTTGTGGCACCCGCTGTGTGGTAAATTTTCTCTTCACGTACTACTCCGTCAAGATCATTGGCACCAAAGGAAAGCGCCATTTGGGCAACTTGAGGGCTCGATGAAACCCAATAGGCCTTGATATATTTAAAATTATCTAATATTAGTCGAGCAACTGCTATTACTTTTAACGTTCGAAAGGCACTCGCCGGAGTTAGATTTTCAAATTTAGTATTTTTAGGATGAAACGCTGTCGGAATTAAAGCCATAAAGCCTTTTGTCTCATCTTGCAAAGCCCGCAAAGCTAAGAGATGATCAATCAATTCCTCATCTGTTTCAATAATTCCATAAAGCACATTTGCATTAGTAGGAATACCTAGCTGGTGAGCAGTACGATGAATCTCTAACCAACGTTCTCCACTTAGTTTTCCTGGACAAATAATCTCTCTGACTCTTGGGCTGAAGTTCTCTGCTCCTCCACCGGTTATAAAGCTTAGCCCCGCTTCCTTTAGAGTTTTAAGAATATCAAGGACTGGTAAATTCTCGATCTGGGCAAAATAATCATATTCTGCCGCTGTGAAGGCTTTCAAGCTAACCTGAGGAGCCCGTTCCTTAGTTTTCCTGATCATATCTAAGTAATAGGTGAAGGGGAGATCGGGATGTATCCCACCTACGATATGTATCTCTGTAACTCCTTGATCCGCAAATTGTCCAGCCTTATTGACAACTTCTTCAATTGTCATAGTGTAGGATCCTTTTTCTCCAGGATCTTTAGCAAACGCACAAAGTCCACAGCGTACCTTACAGACATTTGTATAGTTAATATGGGCATTATTATTATAAAAGACCTGATTACCCGTTATAGCACGTTTTTGCTCGTTCGCTAGATAACCTAGGCCTAGTATATTCGTTGTTTGTAAAAGTTCTAAACCATCCTCTCGGTTTAGCCGTTGTTTCGAAATTAGTTTTGAATATACCCTTTCTAAACCTCTGATTACTGGATCAAATTCCACTTATGGACCCTTCTTTCCTGAAATTGTTACTTATTTTCATTATAACATAATTCCTGAAATTCGAGAAAAGATATAGAAAAGAAGTCGAAGGTGTATAAATAAAGGACTGAGGCAAGTTAACTTTACCTTCAGTCCGTAATTAGTTTTAGTGATAATGCTTCATGGCTTTACGCTGTCGCTTAATTGCTTTGCGCACTTCATTTGCTACACGCCAAGTTTCGGTTTGGTGAGGAGTTATTAACTCTACTCGTCCAGTGCGTTTGTCGATTAATATATCAACAGTAGGTTTTCGCCCTTCAGTTTTCTCTTCCCCAGGGTGCAAGATATCAATTCCTATTTTGTTTTCATCATATTGTGGAGGAACCAGGTAGTTCAATACCTCTTCGGTGGCATCCATTAATTCCCCGACTTGTTCTTGAGGATAACCTTCCCGGAGTAAAATCTCCCTCACCTGTGTTAAAGGATGGTCTAAGGTGAGCAGCATCTGGGCGCGCTGTACCAAATTATAATCGATGTCCATGACGCCACCTCTTTTGTTTTATTTTTGCGATACTTACATTTTCCCCTCATCCTTTGTAATGAATACTGATACATCTTAACGGAAATGGCTTAATTCACCATCATGGAAATAACTGCTATAGGAGGATTAACATGTCTAAATTATTATCATTACCATTTTTAATTGCTGCTGTATCGGGGGTTGCTATGGCGGTTCAGGGAACCATAAACTCATCCTTAAGCCAAAAAACTTCTTTACTTTCTGCGACACTCGTTGTCCATATTATCGGTACACTTGTCGCTTTAGTCACTGTATTAACTAGGCGAGTACCCCTAATAAAACAGGATTGGAGTGCAGTGCCTTGGTATCTTTATCTTGGGGGTGTATTAAGTGTCATCATCGTCGGCCTTGTTGCAGTAAGCATCCCGAAAGTAGGAGTTTGTAATGCCACAACTGCAATCATCATCGGGCAAGTCAGTACGGCTGTATTAATTGATCATTTTGGATTCTTTGGTGTGACAAGGCTTCCTTGGAGCCCGTGGCAACTTCTTGGTATCGGCTTTTTTGCAGCAGGCGCAAAACTTCTCTTCCGTTAAGGTTTGGTATTATTGCGATTTAAAATTAGAGCCATATTTGTAATAATGGCATAAATCTCATCACTGACAACATACTTACGTATTTGCCCATTGGCGGACAGGATAATCGTGGTTTTACCTGATGCATTTTGATCACTTTCTATCAAGCGCTGCAGGTACGCATAGGCATCACTGCTCACGGACATTTGCTTAAATTCACCGTCAGCAACAAAAATCACCCAAAACCCTGAGGAGACTTCATTATTACTATTACTATATAAGGCATTGGATACACTGGAAAAATCTTGGCCCAAGAAATTTTGATTATCCGTAAAATCAGTGTATGGATTTAGGGAATTATTTAAAGTATATTGATCATTTAGCGTACTAGTTTGGGTCACAGGCTCCGCAAGATGCGAGTAAATATCTTTAAAAAAGTTTGGGAAAAGAACATAACCAACAACCCCAATAATTAAAATCCAAAGGGCGAGGGCCTGCAAATCCTGCCATATTTCATTGCGTGGTGGTCGTCCCCAGGTATTTGACATTCCTTTCCCCTCCAATATTCATTATTAAGTTACTATGACAACCAATGTCCCAATACATGTATACGTACACTGTAATAAAGATATGTATAACTTGCATCTGACAATTCCAACCTCTACAATAAGAAGTGAGGTGGGGAGTATGGATCTGCTTCGACAAAAATTGACCTTGTTACCGGATAAACCGGGGGTCTATCTAATGAAAGATAGTCAGGGACAAATCATTTATGTCGGTAAAGCCAAACTATTAAAAAATCGAGTAAAGTCATATTTCACTGGTTCACACGACGGAAAAACCGCCAAATTAGTTAGTCAGATCACTGATTTTGAATATATTATGACTGATTCAGAAGTTGAGGCCCTTGTCTTAGAATGCAACCTAATTAAAAAGTACAACCCGAAATACAACATTCTATTACGGGATGATAAAACCTATCCTTACCTAACGATTACAGAGGAAAGCCATCCTCGAGTGCTGGTTACCCGGCAAATAAAAAAAGGCAGCGGTAAGTTTTATGGACCTTACCCCAATTCGACTGCCGCTAAAGAGGCTGCTCGTTTGCTCAATCGATTGTTTCCTTTTCGCAAATGTCGCCAAATTCCCTCTCAACCCTGTCTTTATTATCACCTAGAACAATGCCTTGCTCCTTGTGTTGAAGAGGTTTCTCCCCAGGTGTATGATGGAATGCGCAAAGAAGTATCGTCCTTTCTAAAGGGTGATCAAAATGGAATTCTTACTCTTTTACAGGAAAAAATGCTCATAGCCGCTGAAGCGCTTCAATACGAACGAGCCAAAGAGTTTCGTGACCTAATCGAAGATTTGAAACAGCTTGGAGAAAAGCAAAACATCACACTCAATGATTTCATTGACCGTGATGTGCTGGGGTACGCAATAACTACTGATCAGATGTGCATTCAAATTTTTTATTTACGTCAAGGTAAATTACTGGCCCGAGATAGCTTTATCTTCCCTTATTATGAAGACCCAGAGGAGGCTTTCATTTCTTTTGTTGCTCAATTCTATATCGAACGTGCAGTATGGCCCAAGGAGATTTTGCTTCCGTCTATCGAGTCTCTAGTCTTATCCAAGCTATTTCCAATTAACGTACCACTGAAAGGCAAGAAGCGAGAATTGATCCAGATGGCAATGACTAATGCCCAGACCACCCTTCACGACCAAATTACCCTTGAGGTAAACCAACAAAATGATAACCATCAAGCTTTAGCAACACTTGGGGAACTCTTAGGGATCCCATGTCCCAGCCGCATAGAAGCTTTTGATATTTCAAACATTGCAGGGACTCATACCGTTGCCGGTATGGTACAATTCGTCGAAGGTAAACCTCAGCGCAGAGGATATCGTAAGTTTAAAATACAACCGATGGAGACATTTGATGATACTGCTGCCATGAAACAAGTTGTTCGGCGCAGATATGCAAGGCTAGTTTCGGAGAAAGAACTTCTTCCAAATCTAATTTTAGTTGACGGTGGTAAGGGGCAAATCAAAGCAGCTTTAATGGCTTTAAAGGAATTAAACCTAGTAATTCCAGTTGCTGGAATGGTTAAAAATGACCGTCATCAAACTCATGGGCTTATCGATCAGTCTGGGACTCAGGTCCCTTTAACTAGAAACCATCCTACATTCTTTCTGCTCAATAGAATTCAGGACGAAGTCCATCGTTTTGCCATTACCTTTCATAGACAACAGCGGGCAAAAAATATGACCCTCTCTGCCCTTGATAACATCTCAGGTATCGGACCAAAACGCAAACAGAGCCTATTACGTCACTTTTCATCCCTTGAGGACATTCAGCAAGCAAGTATTGAGGAGCTTCAAGCAGCCGGACTGCCTCAAAACGCTGCTACGACCATCCATGAATACTTTTGTACAAATTCTTTAAAGGAAGACCATAAGGGGGGACTCCGTTGATCCTAAACTACCGAGTGGAATTATGTCGTAAGTGTTACTTCAAACGAACTCGCAATTGCTCATTAACGGATTATTATATTCATAATTCGTCATACTCCATAACTAAACCAGGCGGCGAATGTATAAAATTCAAACCAATCCCCTGGTTACCGCTGCCCTGAAAATAAGTTTAGGTTAATGTCATCCTGAGCGATAGCGAAGAATCTAGATCCTTCAGTCGTGCCTCCTTCAGGATGACACTGCCCTTGAGTTGCTGCCGCAAAGCGACATAGGGGTCTGATAGTAACAAAAAGTACAGCAAGAACTCTAAAAAGTCCATGCTGTACTTTTTTCTTCAAATAGGTTCAGCCATAATAAATACCCGTCCTAGTTAACGCGACGAGCGCCAAGATAACGATTTGCATAATAGCTATCACTAAGGCTTGTAGTACGAACGCCGCTATTGGATGCATGAATAAATTTACCACCGCCGACATAAATGCCAACGTGTGACGCTCCCTTAGCATAGGTCGTAAAGAATACTAAATCACCTGTTTGTAGTTGGTCCTTCTTAACACTTGACCCCACATTAAATTGCTCTTGAGATGTCCTCGGCAAGGAAATACCTGAGCCCTTAAAGACATATTGAGTATATCCCGAACAATCAAAGCCTCTCTTGCTGGTTCCTCCATAGACGTAAGCTACACCTTGAAGGCTTTGAGCATTATCTACAAGGGTAGAGCTGCTTGAACGAGATATTTGTGGCTTTGGTGTGGGAGTGGCTTTTGCCTTTGGCTTGGGTGCAACTGCAGTTGCGACTTGAATTGGTTTTGTAATGCTCTTAGTAGGTTGTTCTTTTTTCTGGGTTTGGACCTTTATTGTAGGTTCAGCTACTATTTTTGCAACAGCGACTGGATTTGGAACTGATTCTTCAGGTGTGGCTGTATTTTCCACACTTATCTTCGTTTCTACAGGGTTAGGGATCCATTGCATTTGCTTGCGCACCGTTTGAGTATAAGTTTCCTTGGCCGAAATAGTAGAAGCTGTCAGCAAAGGCTTCAACGCGGTCTCACTTTTTGTTGAATTAATCTCATTTGAAGCTAATGCCGGTAAGCTACTAGCTAAAAGCAGGCCTGCTAAAGAAACGCTTCCCAACCACTTTCGTGTAGATGAGAAAACTACCAAGGATTTGTCCACCTTTCTTAGCTTACGAGGTTAGTTGACGGATTCGGGCAGTAGGTGTTAGCCCTACACGTGAAAGGCAACGTGATTCACCCCAAAATAATCCCCCGCTCCAAAGGATAGGCTTTGGATTCAGCTCTTACTATAAATAATAATATTCGAGACAAACAGAAAATGTCCTGCATTTTAGTTAAGGTAATTAATCCCTTTATATAAGAAAATCCCCATTTTTACGAGGATTATCACACCTAAAATCCTTCTAGGGGTAAGAACCTGCACCCTCTTTTATATTGCTATGGGGTTGTCCACTCAAAACCCCTATAACAGTGTATCCTTATTTGGACGATACATTCATCCATTATATTCCTCAGAGACCATTTCTATCCTCTTCTTGATGTCCAAAGCCACAGCATTAGGCTCCATTTATCTCATAAAGTTATAAGTATTAAATTGGCATTCATATAGAGGTGGCCGGTTAAATAATAAAAAAGACCTCCTTAAAAAGAGGTCTTTTCCCTAAATCACAATAAAATTGATTAGTTTGTGAGACTGATAATCGGCGCTGGTATTCGCCCTCCACGGCGAACAAACATGTTTGAAGAATAGGGATGGATGGCAATGACTGGTGCTCCTCCTAAAAGCCCTCCGAATTCTACCCGATCTCCAGCCTTCTTACCGATTGCAGGGATCACTCGAACGGCAGTTGTTTTCTTATTAATCATCCCTATTGCTGCTTCATCCGCAATGATAGCCGAAATCGTTTCTGAACTTACGTCACCTGGCAAGGCAATCATATCTAGACCAACAGAACAAACACAAGTCATGGCTTCCAACTTATCCAGGGTCAATGCTCCTTCTTCGACAGCCCTTACCATTCCTGCATCCTCTGAAACAGGAATAAAAGCTCCACTCAACCCTCCAACATGAGACGAAGCCATCGCTCCTCCCTTTTTAACGGCATCATTGAGTAAAGCCAAGGCTGCTGTAGTACCATGTGTACCGCATCGTTCAAGTCCCATATTCTCAAGTATTTCGGCAACACTGTCTCCTATAGCAGGTGTTGGTGCCAAGGAAAGGTCTACAATTCCGAAAGGAACACTTAAGGACTTCGAGGCAGCACGCCCTATTAACTCACCCATACGGGTTATTTTGAAAGAGGTTTGTTTAATCAGATTAGAAAGCTCGCTAAAATCTGCTTCTGGATATTCTTTGACAACCTTTGCTACAACTCCTGGCCCACTTACACCGACATTGATAACACAATCCGGTTCTCCTACGCCGTGAAAAGCCCCTGCCATGAAAGGATTATCCTCTGGTGCATTACAGAAGACCACTAGTTTTGCAGCCGCTATACCATCACTGTCTGCAGTAAGTTGTGCCGATTCTAGAATCACTTTACCCATTTTAAGAACTGCATCCATGTTGATTCCTGCTTTAGTAGATCCAATATTCACGGACGAACAAACAAATTCCGTTTCACTTAGAGCTTGTGGGATAGAGTCAATAAGTGCCCTATCTCCTGCCGTAAATCCTTTTTGAACCAGGGAAGAAAAACCACCGATAAAATTAATGCCAATCTCACGAGCAGCCTTATTTAACACCTTAGCGATCCGCACCATTTCTTCTGAGTTCATTTGTGCAGCGGCAATCGCTATAGGAGTAACTGAAACTCGTTTATTAATAATAGGAATCCCATAACGAGCTGAAATTTGCTCACCTACGGTCACTAAACGCCCTGCATTTTTGGTGATTTTGTCGTAGATATTCTTTTCCATTTTAGCAATATCTTCTGAGCTGCAATCAAGCAGACTGATCCCCATGGTAATGGTTCGAATATCAAGGTTTTCCTTATGTATCATATTAATCGTTTGTTGTATTTCTTCTTGTGCGAACGTAATAGTCATGATGCCCTCCACTATTCCTTTCTTAAATACTTCTTGAGTATCTTTAGAAATTACTTCTGGATTTCAACTTAGATACGATGCATAAAGGTAAATATGTCCTCGTGTTGAACCTTTACCTGTAGCCCCTTCTCATTTCCCTCTTGTTCCAGGGAGACTGACAAATCAACAAGTTCTATAGAAGAAGGTTCTAGGTCAACTACCATGATCATGGTAAAAAATTCGTTCAAGATAGTTTGACTGATGTCCAAGATGTTCACGCTATATTCTGCGAGTCGCCCTGAGACCCATGCGATAATTCCAATCTGGTCACGACCTAATACGGTAATAATTGCACGATTTGATGCTTCATTTTGTGGCATAGCCATAGATCATCCTCTCTTTGTATACGTGTGTATCATTATGGGGATTAGACTAACATATTTATGAAGTATACTCAAGCATAATAAAACTTAATACAAAATGCATTCTCGGTCCATATGGTCATATTGACGAAAAAGAGAGCTCAATGTGAGCTCTCTTTTAGAGATTCATTATGAACAGCTTCCGCCGCAACTATCGCCGCAACCTCCGCCAGACTTTGCCGTACGAATTTCAAATCCACCACCCTGGCTGGATTCGATATAATCAACGACAGCCCCTTCTAAGTAAGTAGTAAGTTTTTTATCCGTTAGTATAGACACACCGTGCTCTACATCAAGAATATCTTCATCTGTTTTTGACTCTTCCAGAGTCATGCCGAAATTCGGCCCACCTCAGCCAACGCCTACAAGATAAAGGCGAAGAAATGCATCTTCTTTATTTTGATTTTTAAGCACTTCTTTAACTTTTTGGGCTGCTATTTCCGTAATATTAACCATTATCTTCACTCCTTTTTAATCCAATTCATCTTAATATACCATACTTATAGTTTTTTTAAAAGACAATCTCATAAATACCACACTTTTAACCATTAGACTTCTTTTCCATTAGCATTTGGTTGAAAGTCCATCCATAGCCTACGTACTTCAACTTCAATACTTGCAGGAAGGTCTTGTGATAATCTTTGCCATTGTTTCAATTCTCCCTGAATTATCTTTACCAAATTCTGTCCATCTGACCAAGCTATAAATGCTTTTGGTTGTGGACTAATCAGGGTATGAACAAATCCAAGAAAAATAACAAGAGTTAATAACCGCCAGAGCCAACCCATTAGTTTGATTCATCCTTTCAAGCTTTAATTCACTCACTAAAATTAGCTTGTCCAGAATCAGATAATCTAAGTCCTTCAGCATGAAGCTCTTGCCAAAATCCTTCCATGTAAAGAAATAATGGGTCAAAATATCCTTTAGCCGTTTGCGTAAATAAATGGTCTCTATAGGTTCTAATCTTTTTCTGATAAAACTCTTCACAGGAGTTTTCACCGCTTAAAGTCCATCCTTCAACTCCAGCCAATGTAAACAATCGCCCTATCCCTATGGCTCCTACAAAATCCAATTTATCAGCATCGTACAGGATTTTTGCTTCAAGAGTCTTTGGTTCATGCCCCGCCTCGCGAGAATGAGAAATAATCGCTTCTTTCACTTGCGTCACTACATCCTCAGAATACCCGTTTTTTTGCAAAATATTCACTGCTAAACCCGCACTACTTTCAGCATGTGTTTTTTCTACGGCGCCTGAACGACCGATATCATGCAGAATTGCTGCCAATTCAATGACAGTTGAATCTGCTCCTTCAGCTTTCGCTAGTTTTTTACCCCATTCTCTAACTCTCAAAGCATGGTCTAAATCATGAGCACGATCTTTTCGAGCATAAAACCCCTGAGCCACCTGAATTATTTGTTGAAACCTATCTTGTGAAGCTATAGTTTCCATACAATCCCCCCCTCAATCCCCCCTTGGGGTCTGACCCCCACACAATGAGACACAATTCAATAGGACCAAAATATCTCACTTAATTCAGAAGATCCTCTAACTTATCTATTAGACCTGCAAAAACTTGCAAAGCATCCCGAACAGGGACAGGTGTCTCCATATCTACGCCCGCCTTACGCAGTAATTCAATGGGATAGTCCGAACTTCCACTACTTAAGAATTCTATATAGCGAGCCACTGCTGGTTCACCTTCTTCAAGAATCGCTCGAGCAAAGGCAATTGCCGCAGAGAAACCTGTGGCATATTTGTAAACGTAAAACGCGTTATAAAAATGGGGTATACGCGCCCATTCTAAGGCGATTTCTGGATCAAGGACAACCTCTTGTCCGTAGTATAGTGCATTTAATTCACGGTACATTTCCGATAGGTTGTCGGCAGTTAATGCTCCACCTTCCTCAACAACGCCATGAATCTTTTTCTCAAATTCGGCGAACATAGTCTGCCTAAAAATAGTTCCTCGGAACTGCTCAAGATAATGGTTAATCAAATAGGCTAGAATTTTAACGTCTTTTGTTTCTTTTAAAAGATGTTCCATTATTAAGGATTCATTTAATGTTGAGGCAACTTCAGCGACAAAAATCTTGTATCCTGCATAAAGATGGGGCTGTTGGCGATTCGATAAATAGGTGTGTAAGGAGTGTCCCATCTCATGTGCAAGGGTAAACATAGAATCCAACGTGTCTTGATGATTTAGTAAGACATAGGGATGCGCTCGGTATGTACCCCAAGAGTAGGCTCCACTAGTTTTGCCTTCATTTTCATAAACATCAATCCAACGTTTTGAAAATCCTTCGTTTAAGATACTAATATAATCATTTCCAAGTGGTTTTAGCCCTTCAAGAACCATATTCTTTGCTTCTTCATAGCTGATCTTCATGGTAGTTTCCGGGACAATTGGCACATAAATATCATACATATGTAATTCATCAAGCTTTAAGATCTTTTTGCGCAATTGAACATACCGATGCATATGGGGCAAAAACTCGTGTACGGTATCAATGAGGGAAGTATACACCGTTAAAGGAACTCGATCATCATCTAAGGAAGCCTCAAGCGCCGAAGGGTAATTCCTAATCTTAGCAAAAAAAACATCAGACTTTACACTCGAATTTAGAGTTGCCGCCCAGGTATTCCTTTGCTTATCATAGGTGCTATAAAGGGTTTTGAAAGCTGATTTTCGCACCTCCTGCTTGTGACTCTCCATAAATTGTATAAAATTACCTTTTGTTAATTCAATAGACTGACCGGATTCGTCAATGATATTTGGAAATTTAAGATCTGCATTATTAGCCATGGAAAAGATCGCCCCTGGAGCCTCTGCCAATTCTCCAGCTTCAGCTAATAATCGTTCCTCTGCAGAACTGAGAATATGTTCTTTCTTGCGTAGGATATCATCCAGGGCATGGTTATAGAGTTCCATTTTGGCTGAATTTGCGCGGAATTCCTCTAGTTTCCCCTCTGGCATTGCTAGTAATTCTGGAACCACGAAAGATGCCGCACTACTCACCTTAACGGCTAGAGCTCCCGCTCGATCAGTTAGGGCTTGATAGTTGGCATTCCTATTGTCCTCATCCCGACGCATACGAGCGTAAGCATATACTTCTGCAATACGAAGACTTAGATCATCCATCCACTCAAAACACGCTATTAATGTATCCGCGTCATCAGCTAAATGACCCTGAAATTTCATTCCATCGGCTAGGAGTTTTTCGACTAGAACAAACTCCTCTTCCCATTGATTATTATTTGAAAAAATGTCTTCTAAATGCCATTTATGAGCATCTGAAATCTCTGCTCTGGACTTTAGTCGTTGTTGTTCCACTAATTTACCCCCCTAAAGTTTTACCTATCTTATTATATACATCCAACTGTAAAATTACTATTTCCTACGATATTATAAGAGTATGAAACTAACCAAATCATAGGAAGCAAACTATTGTAAACATAGCGAAGCAGGCAGCGTACGTTCCACTGCCTGCTTCACCTTGTCCACTATCCCCTTTAGAAGGTTCCCCAACCTTCTAAACTATATTTTACTCGATCCTTGCGCCCTATGCAAGAGTGTTGATCAAGCACTTTCGACAATAAACTTGCCGATAATCTCTATCTGTATTATGATAGTAGAAATATATTCAATATTCATCAAGTGTTTACACACTCGTATCAATTGCGTGGCAAAAACTTGAGGCAGACCTTGAGATTCTGACTCGTCCCTTAAATGGATGGGACAGATCTTTTTTAGTTAGGGAGGATACAGAATATGAAAAAAATGGGCTATTTAGGACCAAAGGGGAGCTTTTCGGAAGAGGCACTT
>NZ_JABZFS010000008.1:0-3096 GCF_014237355.1 Desulfosporosinus sp. | reverse complement strand
AGATCTACTGGATATTTACGAATCCGAAATAATGAGTATTTTATATGGAGATGAAGATGTTTCTGAGCTGTATAATCAATACCGGAGTACAGACCCGGTTTTTATGTCAAAAAGTAAAAGAGATCAATTCTTAAAAGAAATTTATGGCTGGAAGGTATACATGGGGAGAAACTTCTTAGTACCTTTAGATAAAACAGAATTTAAATTTTATAGAGAGGTTATTAAATACTGGTCAGAGAAAGGCTATATAGTTAAGAAAGAAAAATTAGGTAGAGTTATTCTCATTATTAATGCAATGGGCATTGATTATGTAGAAAAAGAATTGTTAAAGTGAACGTGCCTTTAAGGTTAATGATTATATATATTCGCGGTAGCATCCGAAAAACGGGTGCTTTTTTTATTGGGGAAAGAGGGTGGTCTAAATGAAGTTCACTGATCATTTATCTAAAGCAGAGTTACAACAGTTTAATCAGGTGCGAAGGTTTGCAGAGAACCAGAGAGAAAAACCTAAGCCAGTACAGCAATAGCATCATTCCAGAAGAGACTTACAGGTGCTAATGGGTATCAAGTGGGATATCTATAAAAGAGTGAATGGTGTAAATGTCAACCCAAAAGTTGACCATGTCGCTCATGTAAAAGTTGACCACCCTCTTGTTACTTCGAATATGTTTCTTTGAGACGATAACTCTCTCCGTTCATTGGGATAATGTGGGCCTTGTGAGTCACTCGATCTAACAAGGCGGCGGTCATCTGTTCATCGTGAAAAACTTCTACCCATCGGCTAAACTCCCGATTGCTAGTGATAATCATGCTTCCTCTTTCATAACGAGTAGAAAAAAATTGAAACAGTAATTCGGCTGCTCTCTGGTGGTAGGGGATATAGCCAAGTTCATCAATAATCGTGACATCTGCAGCCAACCATTGTTTCTCCAACTGGAGGAGCCTTTTTTCGTCTTGGGCTTCCATCAGTTCATTCGATAGGCGGGCGGCCGTATAATATTTGACAGTATAGCCTTGATTAATCGCCTCTTCCCCTAACGCAATTGATAAATGCGACTTTCCTGTACCTGAGTTCCCAATAAAAATGACATTCCTTTTCTGCTGAATGTACTCTCCTTGAAAGATGTCCAGAATGCGTCTTTTTGGTACGTGGGGAGCCTCCTCAAATTGAAAAGAGAGGAGGTCCTTATGTACAGGGAATTGCGCCTTTTTTCTGGCTAACTCTTTCTTTTTGATTTCTCGCTCAGCTATTTCAATCGATAATAATTGAAAGAGAAATTCTTCATAGGTAATTTGTTGCTCATTTGCTTCGCGCAAATAAGCGTCAACTTGTTCACGTATAGTCGGCAAGCGCAGCCTTTTTAGATATTCATCCATTTGATAATGGTGTGTATTCAGTGAATATACCTCCCTTTCTGTAATAGTTGGTCATACGGGCTAAATGTAGGAGCCTTGACGGTGACGGACTGCTCCATTTCATATTTTATTGGGGCTGGCTTTGTTGCTTCCGGCTGAGTCATGAGGTAAAGATAATGCCTTACACTATCAGCTGTATATAGCTGCTCTTTTACACAACTTGCCACTGCCCTTTCTACTGTTTCCATCGTAAACTCCCGATGGAGTTTTAATAGTTGAATAAACTCTTTTCCATGCCCATACTTTGAAAGACTTCTCTTATAAAATTCTTGATAACTTGGTGGAAGATTAGCTCTTCGAACTGGGCGCGCATGCTGGATGGCCCTTGGTTTTCTCTCCAGTTCATCCAAGTAATGATCCACTTCAAAAATTTCTTGAAGCTTTTCGTATGAACGCTCATGTTTGGCTACACAGTTTCCGTCAATGTTTATTTCAATGTGATTTACATAAGCATTTATTTGTGCATCTTTCCGACCGGCATACCTAGTAGGTACCGAGTAGGCGTTTGTTTCAAAATTAACAAGCGAAAGACTGTTGACAGAGGCTCTTACCTTCCTTGCGCAAGGATGAGTACCAATAATCGGCAGAAGCTGTTGCTTCTCTAGTAAAAATCGTTCACCCACCTGTTCTTTCGTTTTTGGAACATAGGTTTCTTCATAGGCATCACATTGTTCTAAAAGATAGTGATTAAGTACCTGTAAGTCACTTACCTGTGGAACGGGAACTAAAAATTGAGCTCGTGCTGTTTGAACTAGTTTCTCTACTTGTCCTTTTTCATTTCCTTTTGCGGGTGCACAAAATTGGGCATCAAAAAGATAGTATGATCGAAACTGGATAAAGGCCTCCTGTTCTTCACGCTTGGTCCCTTCTAACACCTTCTTTACCGCTGTTTTCATATTGTCATAGACAATCGTTTTCGGGACACCACCGAAATAATCAAAGGCATCTGCGTGACCTTGAAATAACGCCTCCTGCCGTTGATGCTGAAACACTTTTACAAAAATCTTACGGCTATACAAAAGTCTCATACAAAAAAGCATTACCTTCGTTTCAATCCCATTTAAAAGCACAATGATTTCCCCCCAATCAAATTGGGCAAATTCACCGGGATCGAATTCCAACGGTATAGAGGAATTAGGAGTTTCTTTGAGCTGCTTATATTGGCGTACAAAACGGCGTACAGTGGATTCTCCACCTTTAAAGCCATATTCTTTCACCAAGCGTCTGTGGATTTGAGCAGCACTGTGACGCTGTTTTAGGGGGGCTGTTTCATCGTCCGTTAACCATCGGATAATAATTGGTTTAACGGGGTCGATGACCGGGTTGGTAACCGGCTTTGATCGTTGATAGGTTGGAATTTTATTCTGTTGTAAAGCTTTTCGAATGGTTTGTCTTGATAATGTAAGATCTTTCGCTAATTGTCGTATAGAACGACCTTCTTTAAAGTGCAATTTTCTGATAAGCTCTATATTAGCCATCTTTAACATCCTTTTTTTCCTCCCGAATCATGAAGTTCTCGACAAACTCTATGATAAGGGATTGGGTGTTAAGGGTGGTCAACTTTTTGGTTAGCGAATTGCGCTAAAGTGGTCAACTTTTATTTTAGGTTTACACATTATTGAAAGGAGGGTTATTAAAAATGATGCATGCAGGAAGACTACGCCAGCAAACTTTGAACAA
>NZ_JABZFS010000088.1:0-20257 GCF_014237355.1 Desulfosporosinus sp. | reverse complement strand
GCTTATGCTCAAGCTTCCCAGTATGCGGTGGAAAGAGTCCAGGGCTATATCAAAGGAGAGAGGGTACCTATCGTTAAACATCCCGATGTGAGAAGAATGCTGATGGATATGAAGGCTCACACTGAAGGGATAAGGGCGATGATATTTAAAGGATACTATAGTCTGGATATCGCCGAAAACTCAAATGATAAGGTCAAAGCCAAAAAATGCGAAGCTATTGCTGCTATTCTTACACCCTTAATCAAGTGCTACAGTAGTGAAACAGCAGTTGTTATGACTTGTGAAGCCATGCAAGTATTAGGTGGAGTAGGCTACACTAATGAGTTTCCTATAGAGCAGTCTGTACGGGATAGCAAAATATTGACGATCTGGGAAGGAACCTCTTACATTCATGCCCAGGATCTTGTTAAACGTAAAATGAGGATGGGAGATGGCCAACCTTTTGCTGATTGGATGGCAGATATTGTGTCCTTTATTCAGACTAACAAGGGTACCCCTGGCTTAGAGAAGGAATTCAATAACCTTGAAAAGGCCTATCATTGTATGGATGAAGTAAAGAAAATATACGATTCATGGCAGATGAATAAGATGGTAGAATTAATCGGCTTATATGCGACAAGAACTTTATTTATATGTGCCCAGGTAGTGGTAGCCGAAAGTTTGCTTGAGCAGGCTCTGATTGCCCAAAAACAAATAGACCAATCGGCGGACCATTTCGACATTAACTTCTACAAGGGAAAAGTAGCTAGTGCTAAGTACTATGCCAAAAATATTTTGCCCAATGTATTTATCTTAAGCGAAATAATTAAAAACGCTGACTTATCTAGTCAAGAATGTCCTGAGGAGTCTCTGATAGTAAATTAAAAGTAACATTCCAGGTCGCCCGAGGGAAAAACCCACAGAAGAAATAAATAACTTCTGTGGGTTTTCTTACAGTTTTGGATTCTTTGCGTTGCTGGATTACATGAAATTATTCCTTGAGAGATTTTCAAGGGAGTAAATCTAGTTAATTGAATTGGAGGAATCTGCAGATGGAATTTAAATACGATACTCGTGATTTAAGATTTATTTTAAAAGAATGGTTACCTACTCAGGAAGTATTAGAGTGTGAACGTTTTAAAGAATACAGTATTGAAGATATTGATCAGATTTTGAATGAAGGATATAAAATGTGTCGTGAGGTTATAAGTCCAATTAATGCTGCAGGTGACAAAAACCCTGTGCGCTTTGAAAATGGGATTGTAACATCTCCCTCAGGCTATAGAGAAGTGTTTCAATTTATTCAGAAAAACGGGTGGGGTTCCAGCAGTGAATGTGTCCAAGTTGAAAGTGGGATGCCTCTCCTTATTTTCAAAGCAGTATCAGAGCTGGTTTCGGCGTCCTGCCCAGCCATGAATACAAACATTAAACTTACTTCGGGTGCAGCTAATGTGATTCTGAATTATGGTACGGAGGATGATAAGAAAAGGTTTATTCCCAAAATGCTAAGTGGTGAATGGCAAGGGACTATGAACCTCACAGAACCTTCTGCAGGTTCAGATGTAGGAGATGCTTTAGCGAAGTCCTATCCAACAGATGACCCTAGGGTATATAAGATCAAAGGGACTAAGATGTTTATCACGGCTGGAGATGGATCTATATGTGATAATATTATCCATTTGGTGTTAGCACGACCCCCTCAGGGCTGTAAAGGATCAGCTGGTTTAGGGCTGTATATTGTACCGAAATATTGGGTTAACGAAGATGGCAGCGTCGGAAAACCTAATGACGTAACTACCATAGCGGTGGAGCATAAGATGGGTCTCAAGGGATCAGCTACGTGTATGTTAAACTACGGAGAAAATGATGAATGTTTCGGGATAATGCTAGGTGCACCTCCGGATGAAAAGGGTCGATCCCAAGGTTTGGCAATGATGTTCCGAATGATGAATGAATCCCGTATCGGAGCGGGACACAACGCTAATTCACAAGCTTCTGCAGCCTATTCACAAGCTTCCCAATATGCTGTTGAAAGAATCCAAGGCTACATAAATGGAGAAAGAGTACCAATTATTAAGCATCCTGACGTGAAAAGAATGTTAATGGATATGAAGGCTCAAACTGAAGGGATAAGGGCTATGATATTTAAGGGATTCTACAGTCTTGATATTGCCGAAAATTCTAGTGATAGAATCAAAGCCAAGAAATATGAGGATATTGCGGCAATACTCACTCCTTTGATCAAGTGCTATAGTAGTGAAACAGCGGTTGCTATGACATGTGAAGCTATGCAAGTATTAGGTGGAGTTGGCTACACCAAGGAGTTTTCAATAGAGCAGTATGTGCGAGACTGCAAAATATCGACCATCTGGGAAGGCACCTCATACATTCATGCCCAGGATCTTGTGAAACGTAAAATGCGGATGGGAGATGGCCAACCTTTTGCCAATTGGATGGATGACATATTGACCTTTATTCAAGCTCACAAGGGCACCCCTGGTCTAGAGAAGGAATTCATAAACCTAGAAAAGGCCTATCATTGTATGGATGGCGTCAAGAAATTATTCGATACCTGGCAGCTTAACAAGATGGAAGAGTTGATCGGTTTATATGCCATCAGAACTCTCTTCATATGTTCTCAGGTTATGGTTGCTGAATGTTTGCTTGAACAGGCACTGATCGCTCAAAAACAAATAGCTCAATTATCTTCGGATCATTTCGATATTACCTTCTACAAAGGGAAAATAGCCAGTGCTAAGTACTATGCTAATAATATTTTACCCAATGTGTTTATCACAAGTGAGATAATAAAAGATGCAGACTTATCCAGTCAAGAATGCCCTGAGGAGTCACTAATAGTAAATTAGTTCGGAACCGATGATGAGGAGAATTAATCGAATTGTATCGATTAATGCCTACTAGACAATCACTGATTTCAAGAAAAACCGAGGCTAATGCCTCGGTTTTTCTTGAAATATGCTTTAAAGACCTAACATTTCTTTGAGTATACGGGATTTGGTTCGACTCATTGGGATTTGGCTGCCTTCATGGTCATCGACCACTATGGTGTAAGTCCCATTAAAATAGGGAATTAGTTCTCGCATGCGTGAAACGTTAACTATATAACATCGATGGGAGCGGAAAAAGAGAGTGGAACTTAAACGCAATTCCAACTCCTGTAAGGTAAAAAGGGTTAGGTAAGAGTCCTTTTGGGTTTTAATGTAGACATTACCTTTATTAGTATAGATAAAGATAATGTCTTTCTGGTGTAATAAAACTATTTTACCCCTATGTTCAACCGGTACAACCTCTAGACGCATAGGCGGTGAAGGTTCAATAACTCCATTTCTAACAGAGGGTAGCGGATTACTCTTTGGTATAGATAGGATGCCTTGAAATTGCCGCACTTTCGTTAAAGCCTCTTCAAGACGTTTAGGGTGAATGGGTTTAAGGAGATAGTCTAAAGCATTTAGGGCAAAAGCAAACCCGTATTCTACGTTAGCGGTGGTGAAGATTATTGCAGCTGAATTCGGCTTTTTCCGGGATAGATTTGCTAGGTCAACCCAGTTCAAGCTTGGCATAAAAAGGCCTAAAAAAATTATTGAATAATCCTGATGACAGATTAATTCTAAGGCTTCTGGAGCATTTGTGGCTTCGCCAACAACCTCGACATCCTCAAAGGGCTGGAGTAAATAGCGAAGTTCTTCAAGGGCAGTGCGCTCGTCATCGATTAGTAGGGCTCGAAGTTTCAAGCTAATCCCTCATTTCTAGAAAATTAAAAGGAACCTACTACGTCTCCTCTACATACATAAAGAAAATTACTTGGCCTAGTATGTAACAGTTATATTATAAAACGTTTTTGAACAAATTGAGTTAGTACCTTTTTCCTAAATGATTGGGCCATTTGAACTATTTTGGTAAAAATTGTATAATAATAATTAACTTAATATTAAGAATATTATGTTGATTATTATCCCATAGACTGGAAACTTTTGTCAAGAAGTAATTTGGGCAGACTTTCAGCCTCTCAACTGAATAAATGGTACCCAGAAACCCTTGGTTTTTGTTAATTGACGGATAATCTTACCCCAGATATAATCAACGTAAACCTTAATTGGGAGGAGGCGAGAGGCTTGTGTCTCCAACGACATTGAAAGAGCTATTGGAAACTAGCTTGGTGTTATGATATGGGTAGAAGAAATCATGACCCAGATATCAGTTTGTCTGAACGAGACCAATTCTTGCTTGGAAGCCTTGCAGAGGTTAAGAAAAGCTGATTCTTCCGGCTGGCCTGTCGTGGATAAAAATGGGAAACTAATAGGAATAGTTACAATGAAGACACTTGTCGAGAGCGTCATCGATAACGACTGTTCATTTGCTGAGTTGAGTTGTCTACAAGCTGTGGAACGGGATCCAATCATTATTAAGCCTTCTTTGCGTCTGAGTGAGGCTTGGGGTTACCAATTTGATTTGGCAGTGGTAATTGAAGAGGATGGGCAGATAGTTGGGATTTTGAACCGTGCTGACCTAGCTGTTGCATTATATCAAGAAGCTGAATTCCAGATTAAAGAACTCGAAGCTGTGCTAAGTTCTGCGCATAATGGTATTGTAGTGATTAATAGCGATGGTATAATATCGTCATTTAATAGGGCAGCCGAAGGATTTACTAGGGTTTCTCGTGGAAGAGCTATTGGACGCCATGTCTTAGATGTCTTGGTGCCTATGGGTCTGATGGAGACTCTAGAAACAGGAAAATCGGAGTACTCCCAAAAGCTTCGAGTAGGACGTGGGACTTATATCATGAACAAAGATCCAGTAATTCAAAACGGTCGGATTACTGGGGCTGTTGTCGTATTTCAAGATATATCAGAGATTGAATCGGTATCACAGGAATTAGCTACAGTCAAGGAACTTAATCGTGAACTCGATTCCATAATCCAGTCCTCCTCAGACGGTTTATTAGTTACTGATGCGGCGGGCATTGTCCTAAGATTTAATGAAACGTTTAAAAAAATGAGCCTTTGTAATGCTCAGGATTTTATTGGAAAAGGAATCAGAGAAATTGAAGACGTTACCTATGTTCATTCATTAGTTGAATTGGTTCCGCAACGCAAGCAACCAGTTACAATTATGGAAAATAAGCAAAATCATAGTTTGCTTGTCACGGGTACTCCTGTTTTTGATGAAGAAGGAAAGCTCATGAGGGTAGTTATAAACCTTAGAGATATGACCAGTCTTAATCAACTACGGCAGGAACTGATTGATACCAAGCGTCTAAGTGATAAATACCATCAAGAGCTATCGGAATTGCGTAATCGTCAGGATACAGGGGGGATGATTGGCAACGGCCCCGAGATGGAACGAATATTCGAATTAATCCGGCGTGTAGCTAAGGTTGATTCAACGGTCCTTATTTACGGTGAATCCGGTGTAGGCAAGGAAGGTATTGCGAAACTCCTTCATACCCAAAGCAATCGCTCCGAAGGCCCTTTTATTAAACTCAATTGTGGGGCTATCCCGGAGAATTTGTTAGAATCCGAACTTTTCGGATATGAGTCAGGGGCGTTTACGGGGGCTCGTAGAGAAGGTAAGATGGGTATGTTCGAACTCGCTCATAATGGAACGCTTTTGCTCGATGAAATTGGTGATTTTCCCTTGAACCTTCAGTCCAAGCTTTTAAGGGTTATTCAAGAACGGGAGTTTGTTCCAGTTGGAGGAGCAACTCCGCGCCGAGTTAATGTACGAATCTTAGCTGCAACACACAAAAATCTTGAAGAGATGACTAAGGCGGGGCAATTTAGAGAGGATCTGTTTTTTCGATTAAATGTAGTCCCGATTTTGATTCCGCCATTGCGTCAACGATATGAGGATATCATCCCTCTTCTTTATCATTTCAGAGATAAATTTAGTAAAAAGTACGGTTTTAAGCGAGAATTTTCTTCCGAGGTGATTGAAGCTTTTCTGGAATATGATTGGCCAGGTAATGTTCGGGAGTTAGAAAATATGGTTGAGCGTTTAATGGTTGTTTCGGCGGGAGAATTGATTTCCATATCCCAGTTGCCTAACTCCTTTAACCGGAGTACCAGTAAATTAGGTGGAGTATCAATCAATACATTAATGCCATTGAAAAAAGCTGTATATGAAGTAGAACGACAACTTATCGATATGGCATTGGATAAATATGGTAGTACCTATCGAGCAGCCGCTGCCTTGGGAGTTAATCAGTCTACCATAGTTCGAAGAATGGCTCGTTTTCGAACCGATGCTAAGTCGTCAGTTTCACAGTAGAGCATTCATCTGACACCGAATCATTTCTGCATTATGGCGATGCAAATATGACTCGGTCCAAGCTGCGATTCAAGAAGATTTTTTACGGAAGATAATAAACACCACTGCAGGTTTGCAGTGGTGTTTATTATTATTATTATTTAAATATTTAAAATAATTTGACATCTATAAACCGTTGACTCTTCATTTCATACATTTGAACTTTGGGTTTCAACACATCGTCAATATAGTTATTAAGTGCTTTGTAAAATGGCACTGTGCTTGCATATAAGACAACTAAGAACTAAATATTTCCAAAATAATGGAGGGAAGTATGCGGAGATTGGGATTTAGAAGGTTAGAAGATTGATTCAGGCTATTATTAAGGAGGAAATTGATGATGGACTTAAATAGTTTAAACCGATGGCCCCGTCAAACAGATACAAAAAATCATGAGCTATATGGAAATGAACACTTTGGAACTGAAGCACCCAGCGTTTTGTATGAGAAAAAGCCCATCTTAGACCCCCAAGGAAACATCGTGCCAGATCTTTATTCAGCTTGGGTAATTCTAAACAACCCCTCACAATTTAATTCCTACACAACAGAAATGGTTAAAGGGGTTATTGCCGGTATGCAAAAAGCATCGGCTGATCGCTCTGTTGTTGCTGTTATCTTTACTGCTGTTGGAGACAAGGCATTCTGTACAGGGGGCAACACAAAGGAATATTCTGAGTATTACAGCATGAATGGTACGGAGTACGGCTATTACATGGATCTCTTCAACGCTATGGTTGATGGTATCCTCAATTGCAAAAAACCTGTTATCTGCAGGGTAAACGGCATGAGGGTTGCCGGCGGTCAGGAGATTGGCCTAGCGTGCGACCTCACTGTGGCTTCCGACCTTGCTGTTTTTGGGCAGGCAGGCCCGAAACACGGATCTGCTCCCGTAGGTGGAGCCACAGACTTTCTTCCTGAATATTTAACTATGGAGCAGGCTATGTGGAATTGTATTTCCTGTGAAATGTGGAGCGCTTATAAAGTTCATCGGATGGGCATGATCAGTAAAACCTTCCCCGTCTTGAAAGTAGACGGAAAGTTTATCCGTAACCCGATGGTTAAGACGGAAAACTATGTTGAAGACGGAGAGATCGTTTATGGAGACTTTAAAACAGGAGAAGCTGCTGCAGAGGCTAAAAAAATAATGAGTGAAGCCATTATAGACTTTACCCTGTTGGATAAAGAAATTGATAGGATTCTCTATGTGTTTACCAACTTGTTCCCTAACTGTCTGATGATGTCAATTGATGGTGTCCGCGGCAAGAAGAAATTTTTCTGGGATCAAGCAAAACTACTGAATCGTCACTGGTTGGTGGCTAACATGCAAAGTGAGGCGTATATGGGCTTTAATGCTTTTAACAACAAGAAAACAACCGGTAAAGACACTATTGACTTTATTAAGTATCGTCAGTTGCAGGTAGAATGTAAGCCATATACCACAGAATTCTTTGAAGAAGTGATGGCACCTCCCCTAGATAGAGGGGTTGAAAAATGAGATATGCAGAGACGGGGTATAATCTTGAAATTGATTTATCTCGAGGAAATATTGAGAAGGTAGAAACAGATCCGAAATTAACGGAACTTCATCTTGGGGGGCTAGGTACAAACGCCAAGATATTATGGGATAGGGTACCTGCTGATGCTGACCCATATTCACCTGAGAATCTACTGATATTTAGCGCAGGTCTTTTAGGTGGAACGCCAGCTCCTGGTGCAAACCGTACCATTGTTTCTTCCTTTTCTCCTCAGACTAAGTTAATGGCCTTTTCAATGATGGGAGGATTTTTTGCTTCGGAGTTAAAACATGCCGGCTATGACAAAATAATTATTCGCGGTCAATCCCCTAGTCTGGTTTATTTATGGATAAACAATAACAAAGTGGAAATACGTGATGCTAGTCATCTTCAGGGGAAAGGCACCTTGGAAACGGCAGACATTATTCGGCAGGAGTTAAAGGAACCAAACGCTCAAGTAGCTTCAATTGGCCTAGCTGGAGAGAATAGAGTCTATTTTGCCTCAATTGAGCAGGGCAAATCCAGTTGTAGTCGTCAAGGAATGGGCGGCGTGATGGGGGATAAAAGGTTAAAGGCGATTGCTGTTCGTGGCACCAAGGAGATTAATATTGCCAGACCGGCTGAGTTTATGGAGCATTGTAACGATATACTGAAATATGTAAAATTTAGGAGCAAAAATCCCCTTGGAATGGTAGAGCCTATTTTTGAAGGGCTTGGGGCGCCGCAAGAAATGAAACTCCATGATGAAAAGTGGCACACCACTGGCTTCGCGTGGGGCAATGCCCGTACACGTAGAAAAGATTTTTGGACGGAAGAAGTCGAAAAGAATTGGACTGAAACTGCAGAAAAGACGCTGGAACGGTTTTTAAGCTGTTACAATTGTCCTTTGAGTTGTGGTGCATCTGTTGCCTATCCGGGCATTCCTAAATACATGATGAAGTGTTACTCAAAACTAACTTATACTATGGCTGCTATGTCGGACTTGGACTTTGGTTATCGAATCAATGCTAAGGCTCAAGCCTATGGAGTAGACGGATTTACAACCCCGCAATCGATTGCCTTTGCCATAGAACTTTATGAAGCTGGCATTTTGACTGACAAGGATCTACCGGGAATGCCGTCCGATACAGAGGAGAGGTTTTTCTGGTTCCTTGACAAAATTGCCCAGCGCGAAGGAATAGGAGATATTTTAGCTAATGGTACCTACTGGGCAGCCAAACAGATTGGTAATGGTGCAGAAGCGTATGCTCATAACAACATAAAAAAACATGAGCAGGTACCGCTTAAATTAGGGATGCTGAATCCTATTTATTTCCTTATGTATTGTACCGGCGAGAAAATAGGTATCAATCAAATTGAAGGTCAGTTCCCCCAAGGACCATTTCCTAACAGGGAGGATCGAGAAGAGTTTATTAAGGATTGGCACCATGTTCCAGATGAAAAGTTCAAACAATATTTTCTGGATTGGAACCCACGGGGAGAAAATTCAAATCCCTATTACCCAACGGTTCAAATGTCCTGTGAACTTGTAGACTGGATGGAGAGGATGCATTACATTGATGACTCCCTCGGGATGTGCGCCGGTTTGTCCTCATTCCCTCTAAAGCCGGCTTATCATATGCACAATTACCCTGAGGTAATCTCAGCAGCCATCGGGGTGGATTTTGACGAAGACAGACTAACAAAGGCAGCTAGGAGAAACCGGACTTTAGTTAGGGCTATCAACAACAGAAGAGGCTTAAGAAGAAAGGATGAACGTCCGCCGGAGGATCATTGGAGGCATAGGTTCCCCGAGCTTGAAACGAAGCTCTTAGATGAGTATTACAAATTTAGGGGATTTAACAATCAGGGTATTCCTACTAAAGAGACACTACAGGCATTAGGTTTAGATTATGTTGCCGAGGACTTTGAACAGAGAGGGATTTATGATGAGCAAAGTTAGGAAAAAAGTCAAGTCTATTAAAATTGATCTTAATAAATGTAATGGCTGTAAGGCGTGTGAGGTAATCTGTTCATCCTTTCACGCTACGCCAAAATACAGCAGTAATAATCCGGCGAGGGCTCGTATTAGACTAACACGTGATCCAATAAGAGACGTATTTGTTCCTGTATATGCGGGTGAATATACTGCAGCGGAATGTATGGGTAGAGACAAATATGTGATTGACGGAAAGGAATACGACGAGTGCGGCTTTTGCAGGGCTTCCTGCCCATCTCGGGGCTTTTTCAAAGAACCCGATTCCGGCCTTCCTCTCAAATGTGATATGTGTGAAGAGAATGATCCGGGACAAGAGCCTCTGTGTGTTCAGTGGTGCTTAGCTGATGCCCTGACTTACGAGGAAAGGGAAGAGGAAGTTGAAGAAGAAGTGAAGCTAAGTGATATAGAGAGAGGATTGAAATCATTAGTAGACAAACATGGATTACAGAACCTCTTGGATACGGTTGTTCGAATGTCACAGAAGAGCTAAATAAATAAAGGGGACACACCTGTTGAAGCTTGGGTGATACTCTAAAAGGAAAAGAGACACACCTGCTGAAGCTTGGGTGATACTTTATGGACAGGAATGTCCCCAATAAAAAGAATGTACCCAACTAAATGGGATAGAAGGTGATTAAACTCGTGGAGACCGTAGCACCTTTCAAAGAGGTAATCGATGAAATAAAAGAGAGCGGGGCAGAAGCCTTTAAATTCTGTTATCAATGTGGAAAATGCGACTCTCTTTGTCCCTGGAATAGGGTTAGAACGTTCAGTATGCGCAAGCAAATTCGAGAGGCAACCTTCGGTTTGACGGAGATAGAAACTGAAGAGATCTGGCGTTGCACTACCTGCGGAAGGTGTCAGCAGCAATGTCCTCGGGACGTAAAGCAGATACAAAATATGATAGGCCTGCGCAGATTTGCCACGGGATATGGGGTTTTTCCTGAGGCTGTCAAGCCTATTCGCGCAGCAAGCTCAGGACTCACCTCTGATGGTAACCCCTTCGGAGAAGATCGAGGAAAGAGGGCAGACTGGGCAGAGGGCCTCGGTGTAAAAACATTTACCGAAGGAATGGAAATTTTGTATTTCCCTGGGTGTTATCTCAGCTATGACTCAAGATTAAAGAAAGTAGCTGTTGCTACAGCCAAGATTCTCAAAAAGGCGGGCGTAGATTTCGGAATACTGGGATCGATTGAAAATTGTTGTGGAGAAAGCATCCGTAAGACGGGAAATGAGGAATTATTCAAACGCATGGCAAAGGAAAACATCAAAACGTGGATCGAAAACGGAGTTAAGAAAATCGTTGTTAATTCCCCTCATTGCTACCACACCTTCAAGAACGAATATCCCGAATTCAATGTGAACTTTGAAGTGATTCATATTTCCCAGTATATATCCGTGCTTATAAATGAAGGGAGACTTCAGGTTAGCAAGGAGTACGGGAAGAAAGTAACCTATCACGATCCATGTTATCTTGGCCGTCATAATGACATATATGACCAACCGCGAGAAATCCTAAACAAGATTCCTGGTTTAGAAATGAATGAGATGGTTGAAAATCGAGAAAACAGTCTCTGCTGTGGAATGGGGGGAGGCAGGATTTGGATAGAGACGATCAAGTCTGATAGATTCGCCAACCTCAGATTAGAACAAGCTACTGAGGTCGGGGCTGAAGTGTTGGTTACTTCCTGCCCCTATTGCATCACCAATTTTGAGGATAGCAGGTTAGTCATGAACTATGATGATGTCATACAGGTCAAGGACATTACGGAAATCCTCCAGGAAGTAATTTAGAAGGGTAAAGGGGTGATAGAAAATTGGAACACGAGTTACTGGTAAAAGAACAAGTTCAAAAACTTTGTAATAGTGTTGGAAACAGTCATTATGGAGATGTCATGGTTGTTGGTGGAGGGATCAGCGGTATTCAAGCTTCTCTTGATCTGGCGACTGCTGGTTATAAGGTTTATTTGGTTGACAAAGCACCGAGTATTGGAGGTCATATGGCTCAGCTTGACAAGACCTTTCCTACTAATGACTGCTCCAGTTGAATACTCAACCCCAAACTGGTCGAGGTCGACCGGCAGCCAAATATTGAAGTTCTAACTTATACTGAAGTGGACAATGTAGAAGGGGAAGCTGGAAACTTTAAGGTAACATTGAGTAAAAAACCTAAATATGTTAATGAGGACAAATGCACGGGTTGTACTACGTGTGTAGAATACTGCCCGGTGAAGTACCCGGATCAATTTAATCAGGAAATTTCACAAAATAAAGCAATTCATATATATTTCGCTCAGGCAATTCCTCTGGTCACTTATATTGACAAAAGCTGCCTTTATCTTAAAGAAAAGAAGTGTGGTCTTTGCCAATCAGTTTGTAAGGCGGATGCCATTGATTTTAACCAAACTGCGGAGAAGGTAGAAGTCAATGTAGGAGCAATCGTTTTGTCTCCGGGTTTTGAACCCTTTGATCCTAAGCTAAGAAACGACTATGGCTACGGAAAGTATCAGAACGTTGTAACCAGCCTTGATTTTGAACGGATTTTGAGTCCCTCAGGAGCATACGAAGGTGAGATATTGCGCGCTTCCGACAAGAAGCATCCTAAAAAGATAGCGTGGATTCAATGTGTCGGTTCTAGACAGGTTAACCCGGCGGGCGCAAATAGTTACTGTTCATCTGTCTGCTGCACATATGCCCAAAAACAAGTAATTTTGACAAAAGAACATGACGCTGAGACCGAGTGCACTATATTTCATAACGATGTTCGTTCTCATAACAAAGATTTAGAGCGATACTTCCAAAGAGCAGAAAATCTTCCTGGGGTTCGTTTTATTAGAAGCTATGTATCCATAGGAAAAGAGATTCCAGAGAGTAAGAATGTCACGATCAGATATTCTACACCAGAGCATGGAGTAAAAGAAGAAGAATTTGATATGGTAGTATTATCCGTCGGATTGAACCCTCCTGCCGAGGCGAAGAGTTTTGTTAATAAATTCGGAATTGAGCTCAATTCTCATGGATTCTGTAAAACGAATCCTTCCAATCCTTCGGAGGCCACTAGGCCTGGGATTTTTGTAAGTGGAGCCTTCCAGGGCCCTTCAGATATTCCTGAGTCGGTCTTTACTGCCAGCGCTGCTGGCTCCCAATGTGGTGAACTCCTCGATTACAGGCGAGGGAAGCTGAACCAAGAAAGGATATATCCTCAAGAAAGGGATGTCTCTCAAGAGGAACCAAAGATAGGTGTCTTTATATGTCATTGCGGGGCAAATATCTCAAGGATAGTAAATGTTCCGTCCACAGTTGAATATGCCTTAACCTTGCCCAATGTTGTTTATGCTCAGGAACAGTTATTTTCATGTGCTACTAATTCGGCTAAAGAAATATCGGATATGGTAAAGGAAAAAGGGCTCAATCGAGTAGTTATCGCCGCCTGTTCTCCCAGAACCCTTGAACCTTTATTCCGCGACACCCTTAGGGAGGCTGGAATTAATCAATATTACTTAGATATGGCTAATATTAGAGAACATTGCTCCTGGGTTCACGGGAAGGAAAAGGAAGAGGCCACCCAAAAGGCCAAGGATATAATCAGAATGTCCGTAGCGAGGGCTTCCCATCTGAAGCCTTTGCAAGAATTTGAATTGCACGTTAACAAGACTGCTTTAGTGATAGGAGGAGGTATTGCAGGCCTGACCAGTGCTCTGAGTGTTGCTAATCAGGGACATGAAGTTTACCTGGTTGAAAAGGATTCAGACCTAGGAGGAATTGCACGAAGGATTTACTATACCCTTGAGGGGCTGGATGTACAAGAGTACTTAACAGATCTAATACGAAAAGTTTATAAGCACCCTTCAATCCATGTATATACGGATGCAACCATTACTGAGACAACCGGTTACGTTGGGAATTTCTTAACCAAGGTGAAATCAGAAAGAGGGTTCATAGAGATAAAACATGGAGCAGCTATCCTCGCTACAGGTGCTGAGATATACAAACCTACTGAGTATTTTTATGGTGAAGATGAGAGGGTAATGACTCACCTGGAGTTGGAGGAGCACATCGCCAAGAGGAATGAAAAACTACTTCATTCCGAGAGTCTAGTCATGATCCAATGCGTTGGGTGCAGAAATGAAGACCGAAATTACTGTAGCCGGGTATGTTGCAGTGAGTCTATAAAGAACGCCTTGAAGCTAAAAGAGATAAACCCACAGATGGAAATCTATGTTCTCTTTAGAGATATGAGAACCTATGGTTTCAAAGAAGATTATTACAGGGAGGCGGCAAATAAGGAAGTAAGGTTCATCCGTTATGAACCCCAGGATAAACCCGAGGTGGAGGCAGTTTTGAATGAGGAAGGGCAGCCTGTCTTAAGGGTTTCGGTGAAAGATCTTATTTTAGGTAAGAAGCTTGAAATAGAGGCTGATGCACTTGCCTTGGCTGCTGCAGTTATCCCGTCATCCGGAAGCCAGGAAGCAAACCTGCTATTTAACTTAGCAATCAATCCGGATGGTTTTAACAAAGAAGCCCATGTCAAATTGAGACCTGTTGAATTTGCTGTTGATGGGGTTTATCTTTGCGGAATGGCACACTATCCCAAATTTATATCCGAAACAGTAAGTCAAGCTTATGGAGCTGCTGGTCGAGCCATAACCCTTCTCTCTCATGATACCGTGGTAGCCTCCGGTTCTGTTTGCGAGGTGAATGGAAATAGATGTATTTCATGTGGGGCATGTATTACAGCTTGTACCTACGGTGCTATAGAATTTATTGATACACCACAAGGCAGAAAGGCCGGAGTTAATCCTGCTCTCTGTAAAGGTGATGGGCTCTGTAACACAAAATGTCCAACAGGAGCTATATCACTCAAGCACTTTACTGATGAAGAACTTTTGAGCCAGATTGATGCAGCGGTTTGTATATAACAGTTAGATATAAATTAAGAAGGGATCACTAAGTGAGGGGGTGAAAACGAATGAGCATAGAACTTAAATTTAAACCTAAGATATTAGGATTTGTATGCAACTTTTGAGTTTATGGGTCAGCGGACCTGGCTGGCGTGTCCAGACTACAATATACGACTGAAAGCAGGCTTATTCGTGTCATGTGTTCCGGTAGGGTCGACCTGTCATTTGTACTGAGAGCTTTCTCAAATGGCATGGATGGAGTGATAATTGGGGGTTGCCGTTTTAACGAATGTAATTATGCGACTCATGGAAATTACCATGCATTAAACATGGTACTTCTATGCAAGAAAATAATGGAGTATATCGGACTAAACCCAGATCGGTTAAGGTTGGAAACTATGTCTTCCAGTGATGGAATTCTTTTTGCCGAAGTTATGAGCGATTTTGGTAAGCAGGTGAAGGCGTTAGGACCTCTCGGCAGAGGCGAAGGAGCCAATGAAAATGCATTGAAGGCCAAACTCGAGGCAGTTACAAACCTAGTTCCCTATATCAGGCTGGTGGAAAGAGAGAGAATGAGACTATCTATTCAATCGGAGGAGGCATATTATAATTTTTTTAACAGTGACGAGTTCAATAGATTATTTAAAGAAACAATTGGCGAAAAAATGGCGATCAGCCAAATTATCACACTCTTGCGGGAAGGACCCCGTACAACCGAAGAGATTACAAAGGTTTTAGACCTGACCCCCTCTGAAGTATCAATGCACCTTAATAGTTCGTCAAGGCAAGGATTAGTCAGGTTCGAGGAAGGCGAGAAGAGCTTTGCTCTCGCCTAAGGTGAAAGAGTATGCTGGATTAGGGGAAAGAAGGAGGTCAGGATAGAGAAGCTATGAATAACGACAGAATTAACCGAATTTTCAATAAATACCAGGGCCAAGCCGGTTCACTGATACGAGTAATGATGGAGATTCAGGAAGAGGAACATTGGCTTTCCAGGGAAATATTAGTGAAGATCAGTGAGAAATTAGAAGTGCCCTTAAGTCGAGTACTGAGAATAGCAACCTATTACAAATCATTTAGTGTAACACCCAAAGGACGTCATGAAATTCAAATCTGTACGGGTACTGCCTGTCATATTCGTGGTGCGCAGAGTGTTCTCGACACGGTGCAAGACCTAATAGGAATTAAACCTGGTGAAACGGATTTGGACCAAAAGTTTAGCTTGGAGACCGTTAACTGCCAAGGAAGCTGTACCTGTGGTCCGATGATAAAAATTGATCAGGTGACTCAAAGTAGGTTATCGAGTGTCCAGATAGCAGACCTGTTAAAAAAATATGATTGAGGGATGATTATGACAAGGATAAATTCAGCTGCTGAATTAGAAGAACTAAGGCAGGGCATCTTGTCAAAAAAAGATCCCGATAAGCCTAGTATCGCTATATGTGCTGGACTCAGCTGTCTCGGTCTCGGAAATGGAACGATTATCAGTGCATTTAAAGAAGAAATCAATAAACAATCCTTAGAATCTAAGATTGATATTGTAACCACTGGCTGCCACGGCTTTTGTGAAAAAGGGCCGATAGTAGTTATTAATCCGGAAGAAATCTGCTATTTGGAGGTAAAACCAGAGGATGTCCCGGAGATAATTTCCCAGACGGTCATTGAAAAAAAAGTGATTGACCGACTGGTTTATACAGACCCCAATAGCGGTGAAAAAGCAACACATATGGCGGAGATACCTTTCTATAAAAACCAGATGCGGGTTCTTATGGGGAATAACTCAAAGATTAATCCGAAGTGCATCGATGATTACTTGATGATTGGCGGGTATTCTGCGCTAGCCAAAGCTCTTTTTGAGATGAGCCCTGTGCAAGTTCTTGAAGAAGTAAAGATAGCAAACTTGCGCGGACGGGGCGGCGGTGGATTCCCTGCAGGTAGGAAATGGGAGACTACCCGTAATGCACCCAACGAAGAAAAGTATGTTATTGTGAACGCTCATGAAGGGGAGCCCGGGGCGTATATGGATAGAGCCCTCTTCCAGGCTAATCCCCATAGCGTACTAGAAGGATTGATTATTGGTGCGTATGCTATCGGTTCACATCAAGGATTTATTTACACAAGACATGATACCCCGGAGTTGAGAAAGAATCTTGACATTGCTCTTGCCCAGGCAGAGGAATACGGACTTCTTGGTGAAAACATCCTTGGTTCTGGTTTCAACTTTAAGGTTGAGGTGCATTTTGATGTCGGAATCTTCGTATCAGGCGAGTCAAGTGCCTTAATGAGGTCTATCGAAGGGAAGGCACCGGAGCCAAAACCAAAGTATATCCGCACTTCAGTAAATGGTATTTGGGATAGACCGAGCAACCTGAACAATGTGGAAACTTGGGCCAATGTACCTCAGATTATCAGTAAGGGTTCCGAATGGTATAACAGTATCGGGACAGACCGGAGCAAGGGGACAAAACTCATATCCTTATCAGGCCATGTATGTAATTCAACAATTGTAGAAGTTCCTATGGGGACCTCGCTTAAAGAAATTGTCTATGACTTTGGTGGTGGAATTCCAAACGGAAAGAGACTTAAAGCAATTCACCTTGGAGGACCTATGGGAGGGACAATTCCCGAGAGTCTCATCGACAACCCGTTGGATTTTGATGTACTTGCAAAACTTGGAGCTTCAATGGGCGCAGGCGACATATTGGTAATGGATGAAGGCACTTGTTTAGTTGAGCTGGCTAGGTACTTCCTTGATTTCCTCTCTGGTGAGTCGTGTGGCAAATGCGTTCCATGCCGTGAAGGGATCAGGCAGATGCAAAATATCCTGACTAATATGACCAAAGGTAAAGGAAGAGAAGGGGACATTGAGCTTATGGAGGAATTAGCCGAGGTAATGGGTGCGGCGGCCCTTTGTTCGTTGGGCAGGAGTGTTCAGAATCCGTTATTGAGCATGTTAAGGTACTTTAGAGATGAGTTTGAGGCGCACGTCAAGGAGAAACGGTGCCCGGCGCATTCCTGCAAGGAAGCTGCAATAGAGGGAGTATAGAAATATGAGTGAAATTATTTTACAGATTGACGGAAAGGAAGTCACGGCAAGTGAAGGCATGACCGTTTTAGAGGCTGCACAACAAGCGGGAATAACAATTCCGACACTTTGTCATCATGAGAAATTGGATCCTTATGGGGGTTGCCGCTTTTGCACAGTAGAAGCAGAGGTTCGCGGCTGGACAAATTTTGTTGCTGCCTGCCTTTACCCAGTGGCCAACAATTTGGTCGTAAAAACTAGGTCTGAGAAGTTAAATCGAATTCGAAAAATGATCTTGGAACTATTACTTGCTCATGCACCAGATGCCTTTGATTTGCAGGATTTAGCTAAGGAGTATGGAGCAAAAAAAGACCGTTTTGAAAAAGAAGCCTCGTTTTGTATTCATTGCGGTCTGTGTGTAAGGTACTGTGCCGAAGTCAAAAAAAAGAATGCTATTACATTTGTTGACAAAGGAAAAACCCGGGAGATAAGTTTCATTCCCGAGATAGCCTCCAAGGAGTGCTGGAGCTGCAAAGAATGTTTCCCTCTTTGCCCTACTGAGGCACTACAAGCAGCTTACGTTTTAGTTCAAGCCCTCGCGTTTCCCTCTTTAGAGTCCACGCCAGCGGAATGAGAGGCCCTTATTTTAGTAACACTCACTCTTCAAACGAATGAATTGAGGTTTTAAATGCAATTAGAAAATCATTTTGAAAAATTTAGAAATAATTCAATAGGTTATAATCAAGTGTTTAGGACCTTTTATGGAAATCTAAGGATGATTTATGCGGACTGGACCGCCAGTGGCAGATTATATCGTCCAATTGAAAACATAATTATTAATAGTTTCGGACCCTTCGTTGGAAATACTCATTCAGAGTCTAGTGAGACAGGAATGTTGATGACACGGGCTTACCATTTTGCCCATCAGAGGATTAAAGAGCATGTAAATGCAGATAAAAATGATGTTATCATTACAGCGGGTTCTGGTATGACCGAAGTTCTAAATAAACTGCAGCGAATACTGGGACTCAAGGTGCATGAAAACCTTCGTCCATTTGTCAATATCCCCCAAGAGTTAAAACCTGTAGTGTTCATCACCCATATGGAACACCATTCCAATCAAATCTCGTGGCTTGAAACAATTGCGGAAGTTAAGATAATAAGTCCTGACAAAAACGGGTTGATTGACCTGGATAATCTAGAGGAGCTATTAAAGGAGTACAGTGCTCGAAAATTCAAAATAGGTTCTTTTACAGCTTGCTCCAATGTAACAGGAATTCGGACACCATACCATCAGATGGCCAAGCTGATGCATCAGAATGGGGGTATTTGTTTTGTGGATTTTGCAACTTCGGCGCCCTATACCCCTATTGATATGCATCCCGCTGATCCCGAAGAAAAACTAGATGCTATATTTTTTTCACCGCACAAGTTTTTAGGAGGTCCTGGAACATCAGGTGTGCTCATATTTGATTCAAGGCTATATTTAAACAAAATACCTGACAATCCGGGTGGCGGCACATTAGATTGGACGAATCCTTGGGGAGAGCATAAGTATTCTTATGAAATAGAAATACGGGAGGACGGGGGAACTCCTGGATTCTTACAGGCCATCAAGACCTCACTTTGTTTAGAACTTAAGGATAAAATGGATGTTGAGAAGATAATTAAGAGAGAAAAGGAATTAATAAAGATACTGTTCAACGGACTCAATAGTATTGATGGACTGCACATTCTTGCAGAAAATATCAGGGACCGACTGGGGATTCTGTCCTTTTATGTGGACAATATCCACTATAATCTTTTGGTAAAAATACTCAATGATCGATTCGGCATTCAGTCAAGAGGAGGGTGTTCCTGTGCGGGGACTTATGGACATTATCTGTTGAACGTTGATCGAAGAACATCCTGCCAAATTACCAACTTGATTGATTCAGGAGACTTGTCGCAGAAACCAGGCTGGGTAAGGTTATCAATACACTCTATTATGACAGATGAAGAAGTACATTATATTGTTTATGCGATAAAAGAGACTGTCAAAAATATTGGAAAGTGGAAAGAAGACTATATTTACGATACTAGATCAAACGAGTTTAAGAATAGACATTTCCTTGGACACGACAATATCGTAAAAGAATGGTTCAAAATTGTTGAATCAGAGACTTTGCATCATGTGGATCCGAATAGGTTTTTAGGAACTTATAATAAGGGCGTTGTATTTATGTGAAAAAATTATGTATTGGAGGAAAAACCATGAAACTTGCTGGAAAAGTAGCGTTAGTGACTGGTGCAAAGGATGGCATAGGCAAGGCCGTTGCCTTAGCATTTGCTAATGAGGGAGCAGATATTGGACTAGCGAGTCGATCTATCACTCGTGAAGATGAAGTTGTGCGGGAGATTGAAGCTCTTGGACGTAAAACCTGCGTAGTTAATGTAGATGTAGCAAATAAAGAATCTGTAATGGCAATGGTTCAAAAGATTAAGGAAGAACTAGGCCAAATTAACATCTTAGTGAATAATGCTGGTTTAAGTA